>CAZUKR010000018.1:0-32434 GCA_964620885.1 uncultured Eubacterium sp. | reverse complement strand
TATCCTCTGAATTTGATTTGACGAATTTTAAAATAAATGGTAATATTAAACAAATGTAACGCTTGAGCTTTGTTGCTCAGGCATTTTGTTTTATAGGAGGATAAAACAGTGAAAGAAAAGTTATTCCGACCTAGAGAACTGGAAAGACAACGGATTACTGAATACCTTGCAGATGCCATCAAGTCTCCGTTATGTATTGTACAGGCATCTGCAGGGATGGGGAAAAAGACTGCTGTACGAGAGTGCCTGAAAAAAACGGGAATAAGATATTTCTGGTACTCCTTAAGAGAAAATGAATACGATGATGAGTGGATATGGAAACGAATTTGTGCATTATTAGAAAGAGAATCATGTAAAGAAGAAATAAAAGAATTTCTGGGACTTCGTTTTCCCCAGACACCTCAGGAAAGACAGAATTTTATTTACCAGCTGAAAAGAATCATACGGGAAGAAACAGTTATAGTTATTGAAGATGCTTATGAGGAAAGTCATAGTGAAAACTTTGATTTTTTATTGGAAGATATTGCAGAAGCTGAAATTAAGCCTTTGCATTTGATTGTGGTCTGCCAGAAAATGCCGGGATTCCGATATGGGAAGCTTATATTAGATCGAAAGTGTCATGTAATACGTAAGAATATACTAAATTTTTCAGAGGAAGAAATCGGCGAGTATTTCAAAATAAATGGAATAGATTTATCCTATAAAGAACGGAGAGCAATATATCAGTATACCGAAGGGTGGATATCTGTGATTTGTTTGATTCTGCTGGATTACATGCGAACTGGTGAATTAAACAGTTTTTTTAGTGCGTGGAACTTTATGAAGGAACTAGTTTTTGATGCATTACCGGAAGAACAGCAGGAAACAATTATGAAGCTGTCTCCCCTGGAGAACTTTACCCTGGAAGAAGCAGTATATGTCACTAAGTGCGTAGATTGTAAGACAAGGCTTCAGAACTGTGCTTTTGAGACCAATTTCATGGAGTATGACATGGTAACCAGAACATTCCGTCTTCATCATCTGCTGCGTTTGATTGCAGAAAAAGAGTACATAGACCGGGGAAATACTGCAAAAGAAATTTGGAAACGCTCTGCAATGTGGTATGAGACACAGGGGAAGATGGTATATGCTATTCGTAATTATATGAAAATCGGAGAAATAGAAGAAGTTTTCAGGGTTTTAGAAGAGGGGAATGCACTGGAAATATATATAGCAGCCCCGAAAATTTTTGAAAGCTTCTATAAGAATATACAATTGAAGCAAAAGGTCACTCACTTAAAGGCATATCTTGTATATATTTATTATTTGGAGCTATATGGAGACCGGGAAGCTGCCCGCAGGGATTTTCAGGAAACAGAGAGCTGGTTCCGCCAGAATGAGCTGGAAAATAAATCGGAGAATCAATACAAGCTCGGTGAAATGCAGATTATGCGTAGTATATTAAATATAGATCAGATAGAAAAAATGACAGAAGCTATACAGGAAGCTTATGAGCTGCTGGAAGGAAAGCCCTCTGAGATATTTGATGATCAGTTTATTGCAGTTTATCTGGTTCCTGAATTGTATGGGATACATTACAGCCAGCCGGGGAATCTGCGTTTCTCCATAGATAAGATAAAAGAATTCAGCAGATATTATTTTTCATTAATCAATGCCCGGGATTCAGGCTGGGAATGGCTTGTAGAAGGAGAGTACCATTATCTTACGGGAAATATTCAGAAGGCAGTGGAAATATGTGAGATTGCCTTTCAAAAGGCATGTTTCCGAAAAGAGCCAGGAGCGATTATCAGTACAGCATTTTTGAAAATGAAATGCTGTATTTATCGCGGGGAATACACAGAACTGATGAATACGCTTAATTCTGTAGAGGAAACGTCAAAGATAGTTCGTAAAGGGGAAGCAGTGTCGGTTCTGTATGACCTGACCAGCGGATATATCCGCCAGTGTGTTGGGGAACCGGGAACTGCAGAGTGGCTTAAAAATTATGAGATTATTCCCTATAATAATTATTTCAAAACAATTTGTGCGGGAAGCATTACATATGGAAGAATTCTTATGGAGCAGGCGCACTATGCCCAGCTGACAGCGATTGGGGAAGATATGATGAAGAATCAGGAACGAAGTTCTTACTGCTATCTTAGAATCCAAGGTGGAATTTATATAACTATTGCCAAATATCATTTGTTTGGTGAGGAGGCAGCCAGAGAAGCATTGCAAAAGGTTTTGGAAATGGCGCAGAGCGATCATATCGTTGCCTTGTTTATGGAAAATGCACAGGAGCTTCTTCCGATTTTAAAGTTAGTACAGGATACAGAAATAGATCAGGAATACCTGAAGAAGGTGATTTTCCACTGCCAGCAGTGGCAGTCGGGGTGGAATCGAATTCTCAGCAAAGAAGAAAATCCTCAGGAGGCAGGTTTGCTGACAGAAAGAGAATTTGAAATTATGCAGCTTGTAAAGAATGGATATAAAAATTGTGAAATAGGTAAGACATTGAATATCGCTACAGTAACGGTGGAAAAGGCGTTATCTAATATATATAAGAAGCTGCATGTGAAGGGAAGAATAGAAGCAGTAAAAAAACTAGAAAAGATTCTATAACTCCATATGAGGTTATCCCCGTTTTTGTATGGAGTCCCATAATAGAAAAATATGGAAATGTGTGTATAATTATAATTGAGTATTTTTTTGAAAAATGTATGGCATTTATTTATTGTAGCTATCATAATTTTAATTACGGGGAGTATTTAAAAGATAGAGTAAGAAGCATTGCAGATTGCAATGCTTCTTTTCGTTATTTGGTTTAGGAAAGATTTTGTGTTAGAAATATATAAAAATATTGAAGAAAATAAACACATATGATATGATGAAATAACAAATGATAAAAGAAATGGAGAAATGAAAGCTAAAGGAGGTGTAAAAATGGATGGAAAAGCAATGTATAAACTTGGATATGGATTGTATGTATTAACGGCAAAAGGGGAACGGGACAACGGATGTATCGTAAATACAGTAATGCAGATTACCACCAGCCCCAATCGTATAATTGCAACTGTAAATAAAATGAATATGACCCACGATATCATAAAAGAAACAAAAGAATTTAATGTGTCAATGCTGACGACCGGAACTTCCTTTGATATATTCCAGCGATTTGGATTTCAAAGCGGCAGAGATGTAGATAAGTTT
Source organism: uncultured Eubacterium sp. (assembly GCA_964620885.1). Lineage (GTDB taxonomy): Bacteria > Bacillota > Clostridia > Lachnospirales > Lachnospiraceae > Petralouisia. The sequence continues at coordinate 29,245 of CAZUKR010000018.1, read as the reverse complement.
GCTGATTATGATGGCATGAAACGGGCAGAAAATGGTATTTACTACATCACAGAAACAACCAATGCATATATTTCAGCAAAGGTAGCAGAAATGATAGACTGCGGTTCTCATACTATGTTTATCGCAGACGTTGTGGATGGAGCAGTTCTGGGAACAGAGGATTCTGTTACTTACGACTACTATCAGAAACATATTAAACCGAAACCCCAGGAAGTGAAGAAAAGTGGATATCGTTGCAGAATATGCGGTTATATTTATGAAGGGGAAGAATTGCCGGCAGATTTTATCTGCCCAATTTGTAAACATGGAGCTGAAGACTTTGAGAAGATATAAGGAGGAGAACAATGGAAACAAAATTTTTTAAATGTGAAATTTGCGGAAAGATAGTAGAAGTGATTAAGGATACACCCGGCCAGCTGGTGTGTTGTGGAAAACCCATGACTGAATTGATTCCGGGAACAACGGACGGGGCTGTAGAAAAGCACGTACCTGTTGTTGAAATAGAAGGAAACACAGTAACGGTAAAGATTGGTTCCGTACAGCATCCGATGGAAGATGTACATTATATTGAGTGGATTGCTATTGAGACGAAGGAAGGAAGCCAGCGAAAGATCCTGAAACCGGGAGATGAACCGAAAGCTGTTTTTGTATTGAGTGATACGGATGAATTCGTATCAGCCAAAGAATACTGTAATCTGCATGGTCTTTGGAAAGCATAATATGTAAATTTAAAAAACACATTTCATGGATGAAAAATTCTATGAATGTGTTTTTTTATATTATAGGAAAGCCTTGTTATACTAAAGTTATGAAGGTGTACAATTTCCTATAATATAAAACGCTCCGCGTGGGATGCACACGCGCGCCCAAGGAAGAAGTCGCATAAAGCGACGGCGCGCGGCGCAGCAAAGTGCCTTCTCCCTCAAGATTGAGGGGCAGGGGAGTTGAAGTGTCGAAGACACTTTGTTTTATATGGTACCAGGGTCAAAAGGTCATGCTTGCATGAAAAAGCATGAGTTTGGGACCCGAAAAACATGAGCAATCCGTAGGTACCCTTCATACATAATTGTATACAAGAAAAAACACCAAAAGCATACTGTATATAGTATACTGTATACAAGACGGAAAGAATGAAACAGACTAACTTTAGTAATACTATGAAATACGGTATCAATAAACAAATTCGAATATAGAAAGAAGGAGTTCAGATGAAAAGAGAAGATGGATATGTAAATTTAAGAAAAGTAGCAATGATTGGCTGTGGTTTCGTAGGTTCTGCGTCTGCATTTAGTTTGATGCAGAGTGGATTGTTTTCAGAAATGGTATTAATAGATGCAGATAAAAAAAAGGCAGAAGGAGAGGCACTGGATATCAGTCATGGTATTCCTTTTGCAAGACCCATGAAAATATATGCCGGGGATTATGATGATATTGTGGATGCAGCAATTATTATTATTACTGCCGGAGCAAACCAGAAACCAGAAGAAACCAGACTGGATCTGGTACACAAAAACATAGGGATATTTAAGTCTATCATTCCGGAAATTGCTAAGAGAGATTGTCAGGGAATACTGCTTATTGTATCAAACCCAGTAGATATTCTGACCTATACAGCATTAAAACTCAGTGGATATACCGAGAATAGAGTAATTGGTTCCGGTACAGTATTAGATACCGCAAGATTGAAATATAAATTGGGAGAACATTTACAGGTAGACAGCAGAAGTATCCATGCGTTTATTATTGGCGAACATGGAGACAGTGAGATTGCAGCATGGAGTAGTGCCAACGTATCTGGAATTACAGTTGACGATTTCTGTGAGATGCGGGGACATTATCAGCATGACGAGGCAACAGAACGTATTGCCCAGGAAGTAAAGAACAGTGCCTATGATATTATTTCTAAGAAACATGCCACCTATTACGGAATTGCTATGGCAGTTAGAAGAATTTGTGAGGCTATTGTGCGGGATGAAAAATCTATTTTGCCGGTTTCCAGTATGATGCATGGAGAATACGGTATTGAAGATATTGTACTGAGTATGCCTGCTATTGTGGGAAAACATGGTGTAGAAAATAAAGTGCCAATTTCTTTGGATAAAGAAGAAATAGAAAAACTGCAGTCCTCCTCAGAAATATTAAAGGATATTTTACATCAGAACGAATTTTAGAAGCTGTGAAACATGGACTTTACCATCGGAACGTGATAAAATAATGGAAAATATCAGACAAAGGAGCAAAAAATGAAAAAAGGGGTTTTGTTTGATCTGGATGGTACCTTATGGGATTCTTCCGAAGAGGTAGCTTTTTCCTGGAAAACTGCATTGGAGAAGCGTTCCGATGTGAAGACAGCCATAACCGTAGAGGCAATCAGAAATGTAATGGGAAAGACAATGGATGAGATTGCAGATATTCTCTTTTCCGAATATGCGCCGGAAAAGCGTATGGAGCTGCTAAGTTATTGTGGTGGGGAAGAAAATGCTTATATCCGCAGTCATGGTGGAAAGCTGTTAAAGGGGCTGGAGGAAATGCTTCAGCATCTAAAAAGCTCAGGGTATTATCTGTATATTGTAAGCAATTGCCAGACTGGATATATAGAAGCGTTTTTGGAGTACCATAAGCTGGGCAGCTATTTTGAAGATTTTGAGAGTTTCGGAGCTACCGGAAGACCCAAAGGAGAGAACATTCAGATGGTGGTAGAACGTAATCAGCTGGATAAGGCAGTATATGTGGGGGACACTCAGGGAGATTACGATGCGGCTCAGCAGGCAGGAATGCCCTTTATTCACGCTAGGACAGGCTATGGAATAATAGAGGCGCCAGTTCCGTATATCATGGAGCTTTCAGAGGTACCCGGAAAAGTAATGGAAATAATAGAAGGATAGGAGAAAGAGAATGGAAAAGATTGCAAGTTTTACCATTGACCATATTAAACTGGAGCCGGGGGTCTATGTGTCCCGAAAAGATCATATCGGTGCAGAGGTAATTACAACCTTTGACCTGCGTATGACTTCTCCAAATGACGAACCGGTTATGAATACAGCAGAACTACATACGCTGGAACATTTAGGAGCAACTTTTTTAAGAAATGAGCCGGAATACAAAGACAAAATGATTTATTTTGGTCCCATGGGATGCCGTACAGGTTTCTATCTGCTTCTGGCAGGGGATTATGAATCTAAAGATATTATAAAACTTGTAACAGATATGTATGAGTTTATGAGAGACTTTAAAGAAGAGGTACCGGGTGCAAGTGCAAAAGACTGCGGTAACTATCTGGATATGAATCTTGGCATGGCAAATTATCTGGCGAAGCAGTATCTGGAACGTACATTATATGGAATAGATGAAAAACATCTGGTATATCCGGAATAAAACAGGAGAGATAGCATGAAAAAAGTTGGAATTATTGGTGCCATGGAACTGGAAGTAGAGGAATTAAAGGGTCAGATGGAGATCACCCATAGGGAAGAAAAGGCTTCCATGGAATTTTTGGAAGGAACCCTGAATGGAACAGCAGTAGTGATTGTAAGAAGTGGAATCGGAAAGGTGAATGCAGCCTTATGCACTCAGATCCTATGCGATTTATTTGGCGTGACCCATATTATCAATACAGGTGTGGCCGGCTCTTTGAAAAACGAAATTAACATTGGAGACATTGTGGTATCCACTGACGCGCTGCATCATGACGTGGATGTGAGAGTTTTTGGTTATCCTCTGGGAGAAGTTCCTCAGATTGGATGTCTTTCCTTTGAGGCAGATGAGAAGATGACTAATCTGGCGGTAACCTGCTGTGAAGAGGTAAATAAAGATATTTCCGTGTACAAGGGAAGAATAGTCAGCGGAGATCAGTTTATCAGTGACAAACAGGTGAAGGAAGACATTATCAATAACTTCGGAGGTCTTTGCGTGGAAATGGAAGGGGCATCCATTGCTCATGTAGCATATCTGAATCACGTCCCTTTTGTAATCATACGTGCTATTTCTGATAAAGCAGATGACAGTGCAGAAATGGATTATCCTGCTTTTGAAAAGGCAGCGGCTGCACATTCAGCTATGTTGGTAAAGCATATGATTCCTATGATATAAGCAGAACAAAGTGTCTTTGACACTCAGAGCATTCCTAACCCTCAATCTTGAGGGAGAAGACGCTTTGCCGCGCCCCGCGCTGTCGCTTCTGCGACTTCTTCCTTTCGCGCGGGTGTGCATCCATCGCGGAGCGTTTTATATTATAGGAAATTACACACTTTCATACTTTAGCGTAACAAGGTCTTCCTATAATATAAAAAACTGCTGTCAGCCGGACATCCGATTGACAGCAGTTTTTTATGTAAAAATATAAGGTAATATCAGGTTTAGAAATTAATTTCTTCATCATAGAAACATGCTTTTAGCAGCTTTTCCATTTCTTCCGGAGTAGGAATTCTTGGATTTGAGCCGGTGCATGCATCGGAGATAGCAAGTTTTGCAACTTCCGGTAATTTATCCATAAATTCTTTTTCATCAATAATGCCGTCTTCGTAATCTTTGATACAGGACGGAATACCGAGGGAAGCATTCATAGATTTTATTTCTGCAATAAGAGCATCTACTAATTCATCATCAGAAGAGCCTTTTAAGTCAATAAATTTTGCAATTTCAACATAGCGTTTTGCTGCATCTGCATTCTTAGCATTGTATTTGATAACCTTTGGCAGATACATTGCATTGGCACATCCATGTACGATATGACCGCCGCTGTAAGCTGCGCCTGTTTTATGTGCCATAGAGTGAACAATACCAAGCAGTGCGTTGGAGAACGCCATTCCTGCAAGACACTGTGCATTGTGCATGCGGTCACGAGCATCCATATCACCATCAAAGGAAGCCTTCAGGTCATTGTGAATCATTTTGATAGCGTGCAGTGCCAGTGCATCGGTATAATCACAGTGAAGTGTAGAAACATATGCTTCAATCGCATGTGTTATTGCATCCATTCCGGTGTGGGCTGTTAATTTCTGAGGCATTTTTTCAGCCAGCTCCGGATCCACAATGGCAATATCAGGGGTAATATTAAAGTCAGCTAATGGATATTTAATTCCTTTTTCGTAGTCAGTGATAACGGAAAAAGCAGTTACTTCTGTAGCAGTTCCGGAAGTAGAAGGGATTGCACAGAATTTTGCTTTGGTTCTTAATGTTGGGAAACTGAAGGGTGTAATTAAATCCTCAAATGAAGTCTCCGGATATTCATAGAAAGCCCACATTGCTTTTGCAGCATCGATAGGGGAACCGCCACCCATGGAAACAATCCAGTCAGGCTGGAATTCCTGCATTTTTGCAGCACCTTTCATAACAGTTTCTACACTTGGGTCTGGTTCTACATTTTCAAAAAGGGCAACTTCCATACCTGCTTCCTTTAAATAAGAAACAGCTCTGTCCAGAAAACCAAAACGGCGCATGGAACCACCACCTACAACGACAATGGCTTTTTTTCCTATTAAATTTTTCAGTTCTTCCAGAGAACCTTTTCCATGATATAAATCTCTTGGTAATGTAAATCGTGCCATACTAAAACCTCCTGTTAAAAAAGTGAAAAATATAGTTGTTTTTTGTGTCCTATGTCAAGGAATGACTCAGAACCTTCTAACTTTAAGAAAATCCTATCACTAAAATAGATAAAAGTCAAATTGGAATTCGACTCTATTTGGACGAAATGCACAAAAATATTAGTGGTAAAAACATTATGGGCAATTTCCTAAGAATTTCTTAAATATGAAAAATCCGCATTGTTTCTGGAGAAATCCTGTGCTATAATCCACTTTGATAATATATAATAAAAAAGGGTGATTTTATGAAGATTAAATTAAAAAACTTCATTTGCCAATATAAGCATGGTTGGATTTTATCTTATGTATTCATATATCTTCTATGGTTTGCATATCTTGAAAAGACAGTGACCAGACGTTTTCATGTGATTCATATGGCGATAGATGATTACATTCCGTTTATGGAAGTATTTATTATTCCATATCTTCTGTGGTTTGGCTATATTGCAGTTACTGTTGCATATTTCTTTTTCAAAAATGTTCCAGATTTTTATAAACTATGTTGTTTCCTGTTTGTGGGAATGACAATATTCCTTGTAGCATCTACCGTATATCCCAATGGACACTATTTGAGGCCCAGAGTTTTTGAAAGGGATAATATCTTTATTACGATGGTTCAATGGCTGTATGCTACAGACACACCAACCAATCTTTTTCCAAGTATTCATGTCTACAATTCCATTGGTGTACATATTGCAATCAGTCACAGTCAGCAGTTGAAGAACAAGAAGTGGATTCAGTGGAGCTCATTAATAATGATGTTGTCCATTATAGCATCTACGGTGCTTTTGAAACAGCATTCCGTTTTTGATGTAATTACTGCATGTATTGCGGCAGTGGTAATATATAGCTTTGTATATGGAAGTGATTGGCAGGGAAATCGAAAAGGTGTATACGAAAGACAGTATCGTCAGATATAAAGTTGGATTAGAGCGATGTTAGATTTCCTAATATCACATAGAAATAGCCCCCGCAAATTGCGGAGGCTATTTTCCTAGAAAGTTCATTAAGACAGACGTCTTCTATGATAAAATCGGGGTAACAGGATTCGAACCTGCGACCTCACGACCCCCAGTCGTGCGCTCTAACCAAGCTGAGCCATACCCCGTAGCGATAATATTCTATCACAGAACATTTTATAAAGCAACCGAAAATCGAATAAATAATTTGACTTCACGTAAAATGGCTTTATAATGAAATAAGGACAGAAAAGGGAAGGTAAAAGATGAAATTAGTAGAAAGATTTACAAAAAGACAGAAACTACTGCTCATAATAGCAATTGTACTTTTGGTATTGCTGTTTATTTACACTGGAATAGCACTTTTTTTTGGTAGCCATTTTAGTTTTCGTACCACAGTAAACGGGGTGAAAGCATCCGGTAAGAGCGTTAAGCAGATAGAAAAGCTTATTGAAAAGGAAATTGAGGGATATACTCTTACCCTTGAGGAAAGAGAAGATAAAACAGAGGTTCTGAAAGGAACTGATATTACATTGAAACCGTTATTTGATGACAGCCTGCGCGAAGAAATGAAAAAACAGAATGGATTTGCATGGCCAGTTTATCTATTTAAATCTTCCCAAATAAAAGTAGATACTATGGTAACTTATAATGAAAAAAAGCTGGAAGAACAAATGAAAAAGCTTTCCTGTATGGATGAAGGGAAGATGAAGGAGCCTAAGAATGCATCTGTTTCAGAGTATTCCCAAAAGAACGGTTACAAGGTGGTGTCGGAAGAAAAAGGAACAGCTATAGATTCTAAAAAGTTTAAAGAAACATTAGGAGAGTCTATCACAAACCTGAAAAAAAGTATTTCTCTGGATGAGGAAGGTTGTTATATAGAGCCAAAGTATACGAAGGATTCAAAACAAATAAAGAAGCTTGTAAAAACCATGAATAAATATGTGGGAGCAGAAATTACATATGAATTTGGCAGCAATAAGGAAAAGCTGGATGGAGCTGTAATCAATCAGTGGATTGCAGTAAGCGATAGCATGGAAGCGGAGTTTTCCGAAGAAAAGGTAAATGAGTATATGACTTCTCTGGCAGAAAAGTACAATACTGCCGGGAAAGCGAAAAGCCTGAAGACCTCCTACGGTACAACAGTTACGGTGAGCGGAGGAGATTATGGCTGGAAAATAGATAAGGCAGCGGAGCAGGTGGCTTTGCTGGAAAATATAAAAGCAGGAGAAAAAATCTCCAAAGAACCCTTATATGCCAAAACAGCAATTAATCATGATGGAAATGATTATGGTAATACTTATGTGGAGGTTAATATTACCGCTCAGCATTTATATTACTATAAGAATGGAGCATTGGTTCTGGAGTCAGATTTTGTGTCGGGAAATGAAGCCAAGGGCTGGGACACACCTACGGGAGCATATGGTCTCTATTATAAACAACGAGATAAAACTTTGAGGGGAGAAGACTATGCCACACCAGTATCCTTCTGGATGCCTTTTAACGGAGGCGTAGGATTCCACGATGCTACATGGCGTAACGATTTTGGCGGAAACTATTATCAAAAAGGCGGCTCTCATGGATGTGTAAATCTTCCTTACAGTATAGCCAAAAAATTATATGAAAATATTGAAGCAGGATGTCCTGTGCTGGTATATAAACTTGCCGGCACAGAAAGTTCCAAAGGAAAGGCGCAGGAATCGGCTGCAGCAGTAATCAGCGCTATTACCAGCATTGGGGATGTGACACTTGACAGCAGGAATGTGATAAACGGTGTAAGGGGCCAGTACGATGCTTTAGATGATACTGCTAAAGCTTATGTAACGAATTATGATGTTCTGGTAGCAGCAGAAGCAAGGATTGGAGAATTGGAGGCTCAGGCGGCTACAGCGGCAGCAGATGCCCAGGCTCAGAATGAGGCACAGCCGGTAATTGATGCAATCAACAATAATCTGGTAAATCAGGAGATAAATTTGGACAAGCAGGAGGTAATAAACGAGATAAGAAGACAGTACGATGCTCTGTCAGATGCGGCAAAGGCAAAGGTAGCCAATTATTCTACGCTTACAGAAGCAGAAAATGCAATAGCAGGATTACAAGGATAGATAAACAGGTAGAAGGAGAAATGGTGAGGAACGATGGAATATCGAAAAGAAAATGAAAAAAAAATTACTATTTCTGATGTGGCAGAGGCACTGGGGGTATCAAAAACTACAGTATCCAGAGCAATTTCTGGAAAAGGAAGAATTGGTGCAGAGACAAGAGAACGGGTACACGCCTATATTAAGGAACATAATTATAAACCCAATGCCCTCGCGAAAGGGCTGGCACAATTAAAGACATATAACCTTGGGGTGGTTTTGTGTGAGGATTATGCACTAGTAGACTTGCCATTTTTTCAGACTTGTCTGATGGGAATCAGTGAAGTGGCAGTGAGTATGGATTATGACATTCTGCTTACTATGGGGCGGGAAAATGATAATACACAATTGATGCGGATGGTGGAAAATCATAAGGTAGACGGAATTATTCTCATGCGGACATTTGTGAAAGACCAGAGTGTGGAATATCTCAAAGAAACCGGAACCCCATTTGTAACCATTGGAAGTTCTCAGTACCCAGATGTGGTTCAGATAGATAACGATCACGAAAGTGCTTGTCAGGAGCTGATATCTATTTTGCTGATGAAAAAAATGCAGAGAATAGGAATTGTTGGCGGGATAGAGTCACATGTGGTGACCCAGAGCCGTCTGCAGGGATACATGCAGGCATACGAGAATGCAGGAATTCCGGTGGACAAGGATATTATATTTGTAAATGCAGATAAGGAAGCCATGATTGAGCGGGCGGTGGAAAAACTTCTTGAAGCAGAAGTAGATTGTATTGTCTGTCTGGATGATGCTGTATGTATACAGGTACTGAATAAATTACGGAGAGAGCATGTAAAGGTGCCGGAACAGATAAAGGTTGCCTCATTTTATGACAGTACCGTATTAGAGAACAACATGCCCTCCATTACCTCCCTTTCCTTTAATGTAAGAGAACTTGGGATGATGGCCTGTAAGACCTTATTAGAAATGATAGAAGGAAAAAAGGTAGAAGAGCGAACACTGCTGGGATATGAAGTAATATTAAAAGAATCGACAAAATAAACCAGACAAAGGGAAAAAGGATGTCTATTCAGGTGCAATAGCCTGGGACATCCTTTTTCCCTTTGTTAGGAGTGCGAAGCAATCCGTAGGTACCATGTGGCCAAAATACAATTTCTTCTTAGTAAAACTACTTTAAAAATTTAGTAAAACAAAAAGTAAAAAGCAGGTAAAAACGCTATAAATGTTTACTAGTCAAAGAAGTGAAAAAAATGCAAGGGAGGAAATAACGTGTTTATCACAATGGTAACGTTTTCAGAATAAAATTTATTGGAATAATATGTAAAAAATACCATATATTTCAGAGGACAAACGGTTGTGCAGTCCGAAAACATGGTAAAAATGACGAAAAAATACTAGTAAAAACAAACAAAGTGATAGGTGAAAAACTGGAAAAACTAGACATTTACAACAAGGTAATTATTTGGTAAACTTTAATTATAGAACAACCGATTGAACAAATTCAAAACTGTTCTGAAACCAGAAAATATGTTTTCATTGGGAGGGAAACAATATGAAGAAAAAACTTTTAAGTGTGTTACTTTGTTTAGCAGTGACAGGAACCATGTTGGGAGGGTGCGGTAAATCGGACGATGATGCGGATAAGGGAAAGGATTCAAAGACTACAGATGATGGAAAAGCAGCATCTGGCGACGAGAACACATTGACCGTATGGTGCTGGGATCCGGCGTTTAACATTTACGCCATGGAAGAAGCAGCAAAAGAGTACCAGAAAGAAAATCCTGATGTTACGGTAAATGTAGTAGAAACACCTTGGGAAGATGTTCAGACTAAATTAACCACAGCAGCAACTAGTGGAAATTATCAGACCTTACCAGACATCTTGTTGATGCAGGATAATGCATTTCAGAAAAACGTTATTTCTTACCCGGATGCATTCGTTGATTTAACAGACAGTGCAATTGATTTTTCTAACTTTGCAGAAGGAAAAACATCCTATTCTGTAGTAGATGGAAAGAACTACGGTGTACCATTTGATAACGGTGCGGTTATTGCATGTTACCGTACAGATGTGTTAAAAGAAGCAGGATATACCATTGATGACTTTACAGATATTACTTGGACGGAATACATAGAAAAAGGAAAAGAAATTCTTGCTAAAACAGGAAAACCATTACTTTCCTGTGTAGGTGGTGAATCTGACGTTATTACAATGATGCTTCAGTCTACTGGTTCCTCTCTCTTTGATGCAGACGGAAATCCAAACATCGTAGACAATGCTTCCTTAGAGAAGGTTATGGAAACATATGCAGAATTAGTAAATTCCGGTATTATGATTCAAACGAATGACTGGGATCAGTATATTGGAAGTCTTACAAACAGTACAGTAGCAGGAACAGTTAACGGATGCTGGATTATGGGATCTATTCAGAGCGCAGAGGATCAGAGCGGAAAATGGGCAATTACAAATATGCCAAAAATGGAAGGTGTTGACGGGGCAGTCAACTACTCTAATAATGGAGGATCCTCCTGGGCAATTACAAGCAACTGCAAAAATGTAGAATTAGCAGAAAAATTTATGGCAGCCACATTTGCAGGAAGTACTGAATTCTATGAAACAATTCTTCCAAGTTCCGGTGCATTAGCAACTTATCTGCCAGCAGGTGATTCTGATGCATATGCACAGCCATCTGAATTCTTTGGAGGAGATGCAGTATTTGCTAAAATAACAGAGTTTGCAGGAAAAGTTCCAAAAAATAACACAGGTGTTTATTACTATGAGGCACGTGATGCAGTAGCAACAGCAATCACGAATATCGTAGGTGGCGCAGACATTGCCAGTGAATTACAGACAGCACAGGATACAGTAGATTTTTCAATGGAGCAGTAAAAAATTAAAGTAAGAAATTTTCCTGAGAAATAAATATGTGGGGAACAGTATACTGTTCCCCATTAAAAAAAGGGGGCATAAATGTGAGTCAGCCAACGAAGCCAAAAAGTAAGAAAATGTCATTAAATAAAAAGCAAAATCTCACAGGCTGGGCATTTCTGACACCAGCAACCATTATGATTGCAGTCATGAGTTTTTTGCCAATGATTCAGGCCTTTATCTTGTCCTTACAGACTGGAAAAGGAGCGGCACTGCGTTATACTGGATTTACCAATTACCTTAGAATGTTTAAAGACAATGTATTTAAACAGTCAATCACAAATACATTTGTATACTTAATCATTCAGGTGCCGATTATGCTGATACTGGCGTTGATACTGGCATCCATGCTAAATAACAAGAACCTTCGGGGAAAGGGATTGTTCCGTACAGCAATTTTTCTCCCTTGTGCAACATCACTTGTTTCTTATGCAATTATTTTCCGTTCTTTGTTTGCAGTAGACGGATTTGTAAATACTATTTTAATAAATTTAGGAATTTTAAATACAGGATATAATTTCCTGGGACACGCAACAAGCGCAAAAATCATTATTGTCATCGCATTAATTTGGAGATGGACCGGATACAATATGGTATTTTATCTTTCCGGATTACAAAATATAGAATATTCAGTATATGAAGCAGCAAAAATTGATGGAGCAAATCCAATGCAGACCTTCTTTAAGATAACTGTTCCATTATTAAAACCTACGATTTTATTAACAACAATCATGTCAACAAATGGAACACTGCAGCTGTTCGATGAGTCTATGAACCTGACCAATGGAGGACCTGCAAATGCAACCATTACAATGTCCCATTACATTTATAACATATCATTTAAGTATGTGCCGAACTTTGGCTACGCGGCAGCAATGTCTTTCCTGATTTTTATTCTGGTAGCCATTCTGGCGTTCGTACAGATGAAAGTAGGTGACAAGCGTGACTAAGACAAAAAGAACAAATGCTGCTATGTATATCTTTTTAACAATAGTATCTCTTATTTCGGTATTTCCCATGTACTGGATGGCAATATCTGCAACCAACAAGAGTGCAGATGTATTAGGCGGTACACTTCTGCCGGGCGGTCATCTGATTGAGAATGCGAAAAAACTGTTTGCATCCCAGAATGTACAGGGGGCAATGTTTAATTCCTTTAAGTACGCAATTATACTTACAATTTGTTCCCTGATTATCTGTTCCCTGGCTGGATATGGATTTGAAATTTATCATGACAGGGGAAAAGATGCAGTAATGTCAGTTTTATTGCTGGCTATGATGGTACCTTTTGTAGCAACAATGATTCCGTTATTTAGAATGTTTTCATCTGCGGGACTTTTGAATTCAGCATTAGGATTTATTCTTCCATCTGTTTCAACCCCGTTTTTGATTATGCTGTTTCGTCAGAGTGCCAGAAGTTTTCCTCATGATATTATTGAGGCGGCAAGAATTGATGGGCTGAGTGAAATTCAGATATTTTTCCGTATGTTCATTCCTACCATGCGCTCTACCTATGCGGCAGCCATGACTATTACATTTATGAACGCATGGAATAACTACTTATGGCCAAAGGTAATTATGCTGGATGACAGCAGTATTACCATGCCGATGTTAGTTGCGAACCTGACAGAGGGCTACGTAACAGATTACGGTATGCTGATGTTAGGAGTTCTCTTATGTACCTTACCTACGGTAATTATTTTCTTCCTATTGCAGAAGAGTTTTGCAGAAGGTATTACCGGAGCAGTAAAATAATCTCATATTTGAACCCATAAGAACAAGGATTGGGTTGGAGGAAAAGATATGTGTTGTTTCGATTATGAAAAAGTAAAGAATCCCCTCGTTTTTGCAGAAAACCGAATGGAAGCTCACTCGGATCATATCTGCTATGCATCTGCCGAGGAGTGGAAAGAGGAAAAGAGCAGTCTGCGCTATTCCTTGAATGGTCTCTGGAAATTTTCTTATGCCAGAAATCTTGCGTCTGCTCTGGAAGGATTTGAGGCAGAGGATTACTGCTGCAAAGCGTGGGAAGATATAAAGGTTCCGGCTCATATACAGATGGAAGGGTATGATGTTCCTCAGTATGCCAATGTACAATACCCTTGGGACGGGCGGGAACAGATTGAACCGGGAGAAATACCGGAATATTTTAACCCTGTGGCAACCTATGTGAAATATTTTACCATACCGGAAAATATGGAAGGAAAGCCGGTTTATATTTCTTTTCAGGGTGTGGAAAGCGGCATGGCACTTTGGTTGAATGGCAGCTATGTGGGATATGGTGAGGACAGTTTTACACCTTCTGAGTTTGAATTAACTTCATATCTGAAAGAGGGAGAAAATAAACTGGCGGTACGTGTGTTTAAATGGACAGCGGGAAGCTGGTGTGAGGATCAGGATTTCTTTCGTTTTTCCGGAATATACCGCAGCGTATATCTGTATACCGTACCGGAAGTTCATGTACAGGATATCCGCATCAGCACTTTGTTGGATGATTCCTATAAAAATGCGGATCTTGAGTTGATATTGAAAGGGAAAGGCAAAGGAAAGGTAAGGCTGACCCTGCAGGATGGGGAAGGAATTGCAGCAGAGACAGAAGCAGATATGCAGGATGGACTTCAGGTGACGATTCCGGTGAAAGAACCGGCGCTCTGGAGTGCAGAGGAACCAAACCTCTATGAATTACTGATAGAAGTGATGGATGAAAATGGAAACATAACAGAAGTGATACCTCAGATGGTAGGATTTCGCCGTTTTGAAATGATTGACAATATCATGTGTATTAATGGAAAGAGAATTGTGTTCAAAGGGGTCAATCGCCACGAATTCAGTTCTAAGACAGGGCGTGCCGTGGCGGATGAAGAAATCATAAAAGACATTATGGTGATGAAACGGAATAATATCAATGCAATCCGTACCAGTCATTACCCGGATGATTCCAGAATCTATGGCCTCTGTGACAAATATGGGCTTTATATGATTGCAGAAAGTAACTTGGAAACACATGGAGCCTGGGATCCCATTGTAAGAGGACTGGCAGATATTAAAACAGCAATTCCCGGAGACAACAAGGACTGGGAGCCTATGCTGCTGGATCGGGTAAATTCATGTTACCAGAGAGATAAGAATCATCCTGCCATTGTTATCTGGTCCTGTGGAAATGAATCTTTTGGCGGCACTGTTATTCGGAATATGGCAGATTTGTTCCGTCAGCTGGATAACACCAGACTGGTACATTATGAAGGTGTTTTTCAAGATCGCCGTTACAATGACAGCAGTGATATGGAAAGTCAGATGTATCCCCCGCTAGAGGCGATAAAAGAGTTTTTGGAAAAAGATAGAAGTAAACCATTTATCTGTTGTGAATATACCCATGCCATGGGAAACTCCTGTGGGGCAATGCACAAATATACAGATTTAACAGATACAGAGCCTTCCTATCAAGGTGGATTTATCTGGGATTATATCGATCAGTCTATTGAGAAAAAAGACCGGTACGGAAACAAATTCCAGGCATATGGAGGAGACTTTGGGGATCATCCCTGTGATTACAATTTCAGTGGAAATGGAGTTGCATATGGCGGAGAACGAGACGAGTCTCCTAAAATGCAGGAAGTGAAATTCAATTACCAGAATATCAGCGCAGTTGTTTCCAGAGATAAGGTGCTGATAAAGAACAAGAACCTCTTTGTAAATACGGAAATATATGATTGCGTGGTGCTTTTGGAAAAAGAAGGAAATCTTCTTGAAAAGGCACAGCTTATGACCAGTGTAGAGCCGTTAAGTGAACAAGAATATCAGCTTCCGGTGGAGATACCAGACAGAGCCGGAGAGTATGCAGTAACGGTATCCTTCCGTCTGAAAGAAGCAGAGGACTGGGGGCCGGTTGAACACGAGGTGGCTTTTGGCCAGGCTGTATTTAAAGTAGAAGGGCAGGAAGTAAGTATTACAGAACCCCTGACCGTAATTCAGGGAAAATTAAATATTGGTGTACGGGGAGAACATTTCGAGTGTATGTTCAGTTATTTAAATGGAGGACTGGCATCCTACCGATACGGCGGAAAAGAAATGATTGAAAAAATACCGATGCCAAACTTCTGGCGTGCTCCCGTTGACAACGATTGTGGAAATAAGATGATGGGACGGTATGCACAGTGGAAAATTGCAAGTATGTACTGCTGGATGGATGAGGCTGTAAAGGAAAATCCAAAGCTGGAAGAAAAAGAGCACAGTGCAGTTATTACCTTCTACTATGCAATGGCAACCACTCCCGTAAGCAAGTGCAGCATAGCCTATGAAGTATTTGGAGATGGTACCATAACAACAGTATTGTCTTACAATCCGGTGAAAGAACTGGCAGATATGCCGGAATTTGGTATGATGTTCAAATTCAATGCGGACTATGAAAATGTAGAATGGTATGGAAATGGTTTATCAGAAACTTACAGTGATAGACAGCAGGGCGCAAAGCTTGGTATTTATAAAAACAAGGTTGCGGATAATATGGCAAAATATCTGGTTCCCCAGGAATGTGGAAATAAAACCCAGGTACGTTGGGCGAAGGTAACAGACAACACAGGAAAAGGAATGATGTTCTGCGGAGACAGCTTAAGTTTTTCCGCACTTCCGTATACTCCCCATGAAATGGAACATGCAATGCATCCATATGAACTGCCCCAGGTACACTATACTGTAGTACGGGTGGCAAAACAGCAGATGGGTGTGGGTGGCGATGACAGTTGGGGAGCAAGAACTCATGCAGAATATCTTCTGGATGTAACGAAACCCATAGAGCTGACATTTAGCTTTAAAGGAATTGTATAACCCTATTTATACGAAAAAGGAGATGTTGAAACATACATCTCCTTTTCAGTTGCATTTTTTCATGGTAAAATAAGAAAATCCGAAGGAAGGAGAACGAGACGAGATGAAAGCAGTAATATTTGATATGGATGGTGTTATTATTGATTCCGAATGGCTTGTGTCAGACTGTTGGAGTGTGATAGGTGAAAAGTATGGAATTCCAGAGGTGAGGGAAACCTGCCGTAAGTGTCTGGGGCTGAATAATGAAGCAACAAGTCAGGCCTTTCGGGAACGATATGGAGAAGATTTTTCCTATGATACTTATAAGCAGGAGGTTTCTGCTTTGTTTCATATGCGGGCAAAAACAGAATTGAAGCTAAAGTCCGGAGTAAAAGAGATTCTGGAATGGCTGAAAGGGCAGAAATGTGCCGTTGGACTTGCGACCTCTACCCGGGAAGTAGTGGCAGTGGCTCAATTACAGGAATTGGCAGTCTTATCCTACTTTGATGAAGTGGTTTGCGGTGATATGTTAAAGAAAAGTAAGCCGGAGCCGGATATTTATTTTATGGCATGTGAACGTCTTGGGGTAGTACCGGAAGAAAGCTATGCCATAGAAGATTCTTATAATGGAATACGGGCGGCTTACCGTGCGGGAATGAAGGCTGTTATGGTTCCCGATCTGGCGGACCCAACACCAGAGATGGAAGAAAAAAGCAGTGTAATCCTAGGAAATTTAATAGAAGTAAAGGAATGGCTTGAAAAAAATATGTAATTATTTACTTCCGCATAGTAATATGGTAAAGTGTGGAAATAAACAGGAAAAAGAGGGATGAACATGATAGCAAAACAGATGGAAAAAGCAGTAGCAGGAAGTTCGGCAATCCGCGCTATGTTTCTGGAAGGAAAGGAAATGGCGGCAAAGCTTGGAGCTGAAAATGTATATGATTTCAGTCTTGGAAATCCAATGACTCCGGTACCGGAGGCGGTGAACCAGGCGATTATAGATATCGTACAGTCAGAAGATTCCATAGAACTCCATGGATACATGGACAATGCAGGGTATCCGGAGACCAGAAAGGCAGTGTCGGAGAATTTGAACCGCCGATTTGGTACGGCACTGGACTGGCAGAATATTGTCATGACAGTAGGTGCAGCAGGAGCTCTAAATGTGGTTTTTAAGACCATTCTGGATCCGGAAGATGAAGTTCTGGCACTGGCTCCCTACTTTGGAGAATACCGGGGATATGTCAGCAATCATCAGGGGATATTGAAAGAAGTAAAACCCGATACTGCAACGTTTCAGCCGGATTTGGAAGATTTAAGGGGAAAAATCACCCCAAGAACAAAGGCTATTATTATCAATAATCCGGTAAATCCTACCGGGGTTATTTATTCAGAAGAAACCATAAAGAAAATTGCGGAAATTCTGGAACAGAAACAGAAGGAATATGCCCATGAAATTTATATGGTATCTGATGAGCCTTATCGTGAACTGGTATATGATGGGAATCAAGTACCTTTTTTAACGAAATATTATGATAATACATTTATTACCTATTCTTTCAGCAAATCATTGTCCATACCGGGAGAGCGTATTGGCTATATCGCAGTATCAGAGCACATGGCAGATTGTGATCAGGTACTAAAAGCCCTTTCTGCTGCAAACAGGATGCTTGGCTATGTAAATGCCCCTTCTTTGATGCAGAAAGCCATTGCAAAAAGTATAGATGTATCCACGGACGTGGCATATTATGACCGGAACCGGAAAAAAATATATGAAAGTCTGACGGAGCTTGGATTTGAATGTATCAAACCTCAGGGAGCGTTTTACTTATTTATCAAGTCTCCGGAAGCAGATGAGAAGAAATTTGTGGGAAATGCAAAGAAACACCATATTCTCCTTGTAAACGGAACAGCGTTTTCCTGTCCGGGATATGTGAGACTGGCATATTGTGTATCTTATGAAGTAATTGAGCGGTCTTTGCCGGCATTTCAGAAACTGGCAGAAGAATATAGCTTGAAATAAAGGTAAGAGTTAGGAGGAAAAAAGATGGCAGCATGGGAAGAGTATGTACGCAAGGTTGTTCCTTATACACCGGGAGAACAGCCCAAACGTGCAGGAATGATAAAGTTAAATACCAATGAGAATCCCTATCCCCCTGCGCCGGGGGTGGAACGTGCTTTACGGGAAATGAAGACAGAAGATTTGCGGAGATATCCGGATCCGGAGGCGAAAATATTAGTAGATGCTTTGGCAGAATATTATCAGGTGAAACCGGAGCAGGTATTTGTAGGAGTAGGTTCGGACGATGTTTTAGCAATGAGCTTTCTCACCTTTTTTAATTCAGGAAAGCCAATATTGTTTCCGGATATTACCTATTCCTTCTATGATGTATGGGCAGATTTGTATCGAATTCCATATGAATGCCGGCCCCTGGACGATAATTTTAAGATTTGTACAGAAGATTATCAGAAAGAGTGTGGCGGAATTATAATTTCAAACCCCAATGCGCCAACGGGAAGAGCCATGAGCCTTTCCGAAATAGAAGAAATTCTCAGCAGCAATCGGGATGTAATTGTTATTATTGATGAGGCTTATATTGACTTTGGAGGGGATTCGGCATTATCATTACTTCCAAAGTATGAGAATCTGCTGGTGGTCCAGACCTTTTCTAAATCCAGAAGTCTTGCAGGGATGCGGATTGGCTATGCTATAGGCAGTCCAAAGCTGATAAAATATCTCAGTGATGTAAAATATTCCTTTAATTCTTATACCATGGATATGACAACACTTGCACTTGGGGTGGAGGCAGTCAAGGATGATACATATTTCAAAGAAACATTACAGAAAGTCATCCATACCAGAGAACAGGTGAAAGAAGAACTGCGGGAACTGGGATTTGAATTCCAGGATTCCAAAAGTAATTTCATATTTGCCAGTCATCCTGATTATCCGGCGAAAGAATTGTTTGAGGCACTAAAGCAGGAAGATATTTATGTGAGATATTTTAGTAAGCCCCGTATTGACAATTATTTGCGTATTTCCATTGGAACGGATGAAGAAATGGCTAAAGTAACCGGATTTTTAAGAAAATATATAAAATAGCTGAATGAAATAATGGAGAAACATGAATTATCTAGAAAAAGTAATGGTACTATATGGACTGATTATAAATATAACAGGATTTCTGCTTATGGGATTAGATAAGCAAAAGGCAAGGAAGCACCTGTGGAGAATATCTGAAAAGGCATTGTTTTTTACGGCATTACTGTTTGGAAGTTTGGGGATATGGGCTGGAATGTATACCTTTCGTCATAAGACCAAACACTGGTATTTTGTAATGGGAATACCAGTAATATTAGCAGTTCAGACAGTGTTGCTGATTTCACGCCTAGGTATTTTTGGTTGAAATAGAAAAAGTCCATTGACATTCAAAATATAAAATAATATCATAGGTGTTACAGTGATGTAAAACTGGCTGAAAATAAGCAGACCAGTTAAGAAACAAAGGAACAGGAAGGGAAGAGACATGTATTCATTTGAAGAGGTAAAGACATCAGATCCACAGGTGGCTCAGGCAATTACAGATGAAATGGCAAGACAGAACAGCCATATTGAACTGATAGCATCTGAAAACTGGGTAAGTAAGGCGGTTATGGCTGCCATGGGAAGCCCTATGACGAATAAATATGCAGAGGGATATCCGGCAAAGAGATACTATGGTGGATGTGAGTGTGTAGACGTAGTAGAGAATTTAGCGATTGAACGTGCAAAAGAACTGTTTGGCTGCGATTACATTAATGTACAGCCCCACTCCGGAGCGCAGGCGAATATGGCAGTGCAGTTTGCCATGTTAGAACCAGGAGATACTGTAATGGGAATGAATCTGGATCATGGAGGACATCTGACACACGGAAGTCCTGTGAATTTTTCCGGAACCTATTTTAATATTGTGCCATATGGCGTAAATGATGAAGGATTTATTGATTACGATAAGGTAAGGGAAATTGCACTGGAATGCAAACCGAAGCTTATTATTGCAGGAGCAAGTGCTTATGCAAGAACAATTGATTTCAAGAAATTCCGTGAAATTGCAGACGAAGCAGAAGCATATCTGATGGTAGATATGGCTCACATTGCAGGATTGGTAGCGGCAGGACTTCATCCAGACCCAATGCCATATGCTCATGTGGTAACCACTACAACACATAAGACATTACGGGGGCCAAGGGGTGGAATGATTCTGGCTAATGAGGAAATGGCAAAAAAGTTCAACTTTAATAAGGCTATTTTCCCGGGAATTCAGGGCGGACCATTGATGCATGTGATAGCGGCAAAAGCAATCTGCTTTAAAGAGGCATTAGAGGACAGCTTTAAGGTATATCAGAAGAATATTATCGATAATGCACAGGCACTGGCAGAAGGTTTGATAAAACGTGATATCAAACTGGTTTCTGGCGGAACAGATAATCACCTGATGCTGATAGATTTAACACCATATAATTTGACTGGAAAAGAAGTAGAAAAATTATTAGATTCTGTAAACATTACTTCTAACAAGAACACGATTCCAAATGATCCAAAATCACCTTTTGTGACAAGTGGTATCAGACTTGGAACACCTGCAATTACATCCAGAGGCTTTAATACGGAAGATATGGACAAGGTAGCAGAGTGTATTGCCAGAACGATTAAAGAGGGTGAGTCTGCTTCAGAAGAAGTAAAAGCTATGGTAAAAGAGCTTACAGGAAAATACCCATTGGATTAAGAAAAAGTTAAGAAAACCCAGTGGGGTTCATAAAGGTTTTATGATAAGATGGCTATGAGGCAGTTGTCCGTTATAGCCATCTATTTTTATATTAGCAGGAGGAGAAGAATGAGTAAGAAGAAAGTGGGAATTATCATTGCAGCAGTTGTAGTGATTGCAGCAGCAGCTGGTGGAGGCTTGTGGTATTTCTTAAAGGGAATGGGTGCAGGAGGAAGCAGTGCAGATAAAGTATATGTAGAATCAGTTGCATCATTGATTTCTGGGGATTCAGGGGCGCAGAATCGCTATTCTGGTCTTGTTGAGGCACAGGAAACATGGGAAGTAAATAAAAATGATGAAAAGACAGTAAAAGAAGTCTTTGTGGCAGAAGGAGATGGAGTAGAAGTAGGTACTCCTTTATT
The DNA here is from genome assembly GCA_964620885.1 of uncultured Eubacterium sp. GTDB lineage: Bacteria > Bacillota > Clostridia > Lachnospirales > Lachnospiraceae > Petralouisia. The sequence continues at coordinate 7,688 of CAZUKR010000018.1, read as the reverse complement.
TTCTTATGATACGGAAACATTAGAATCGGAGCTGTCTCAGGCGAATCTGGAACTGGAAGGAATGAAAAATGACATCAGTGATTATCAGAGGCAGATTGCACAGTTAAACGAAGAGAAAAATACAGCGCCGGAAGATGAAAAATTTCAGTATACAACACAGATTCAGAGTTTGCAGAACAGTATTAAACAGTCGGAGTTTAACATCGAAAGTCAAAAGATAGAGATGACAAAAAAGCAGGAGTCTATAGACAACTCTACGGTAACCAGTGAAATTGCAGGTATTGTAAAGTCAATTAATGATTCCGGTATGGATGAGATGACAGGGCAAAGTGCAGCGTATATGACAGTTCTGGCTACTGGTGATTACAGGGTAAAAGGAACCATAAGCGAGCAGAATGTATGGTCTGTGACAGAAGGACAGGGCGTGATTATTCGTTCCAGAATTGATGAAGAGCAGACATGGAATGGAACCATCAGCAAAGTAGATATGGAGAATCAGGAGGCTGGGAATAACAATAATAATTATGGAAATAGTTCTGAATCAACTCAGACTGCCAGCAAGTATCCATTTTATATTGCACTGGATTCGGTAGAGGGTCTTATTCTGGGACAACATGTCTATATTGAAATGAACGAGGGACAGACAGAGAAAAAAGAAGGTATCTGGTTATTTGAAGGTTACATTGAAAAAGAGAAAAAAGAGTCCTATGTATGGACTGCAAATAAAAGGAACAGGCTGGAAAAACGCAAAGTAGAACTGGGAGAATATGATGAAAATCTGGGAGAATATGAGATTGTATCAGGACTTTCCGAAGAAGATTATATTGCATTTCCAATGGCTGGTCTGTATGAAGGTGTTTCTACAGTAACGGATGCGGCAGAAGTAGATACCACATCTCCATTGTATAATCAGGAAGGCGGTATGGAAGAGGGAATGCCGGAAGATGGTATGCCGGAAGATGGTATGACGGAAGAGGGTATGCCGGGAGAAGATGGAATGCCAGAAGAAGGTATGCCGGAAGATGGAATGCCAGAAGAAGGAATGCCGGAAGATGGAATGCCAGAAGACGAGATGCCAGAAGAAGGTATGCCGGAAGAAGAGATGCCAGAAGAAGAGCCGGAGGGATGAGCAAAATGATATTAAACTTACAGAACATTTTTAAGGATTATCAGCAGGAAAAGCTTGTAGTTCCGGTACTGAAAGATGTGTCTCTGCAGGTAGAAGAAGGGGAATATGTAGCGATTATGGGACCATCCGGTTCAGGGAAAACAACGCTGATGAATATTATCGGATGTCTGGATCGGCCAACTTCAGGTACCTATGAACTGGCAGGAGAAGATGTATTAAAGTATAAAGACAAAGAAATGTCAGATTTACGTCTGAAAAGGATTGGATTTGTATTCCAGAGCTTTCAACTGCTGCCAAGACAGTCAGCTCTTGAGAATGTAGCATTACCATTAAGCTATGCCGGAATGAAAAAGAAGGACAGAGGGCTGCGGGCAGCAGAAGCACTGGAGAGAGTGGGACTGGGAGATCGTGTGGGATTTAAACCAACTCAGTTATCCGGAGGACAAAAACAGCGTGTAGCCATTGCAAGGGCTATGGTGAATAATCCCAGTATTTTGCTTGCAGATGAGCCCACTGGTGCACTGGATTCCAAGTCCGGACGGCAGATTATGGAGTTGTTTGAAAAGCTTAATGAAGAAGGGGTTACAATTGTGATGATTACCCATGATAGAAATATAGCCTCAAATGCAAAACGTATTGTGCACATTATCGATGGTGAGATTACGGAAGGAAGCAGCAAGGAGGTAGGGGATGAGTAAGAAAAAGATAATAATTACAGTGGTTTCCATTGTAGTGGTTATTGCATTGATTGGAGGCGGAATCGGTGGATACCGCTGGTATCAGTCCCAAAACCTTGTGGCAGAGGTTCAGCCCGTATCCAATTTAAACTGGGGATATGGCGGAAATGAAATGAGCAGCTATGGTATGGTAACAAATGATATGTCTCAGGATGTATATTTGTTGGAAAGTCAGACCATAGAGGAAGTGTTTGTAGAAGAGGGACAGACTGTGTCTGTGGGAGATCCATTAATATCCTATGACATGACTTTGTCCAACCTTGAGTTGGAAATGAAAGCACTGGATGTTGACACTTATAGCAATAAGCTGGAGGCTGCCAGAAGGGAATTAGAGAAGTTGAAAAACACCGCTCCTATTCCAGAGACACCACAGGAGCCAGAGCCGGAGCAGGAACCAGAGCCGGAACCAGAGCAGGAACCAGAGCCGGAAATTCCGGAAAAAACGGGGAAGGCATATAATTATATTTCCCTGGACTCTAAACCAAACAAAGGAGACGGAACGGTAGACGATCCATATATTTTCCTGTGTACGCCGGAATGTTATGTATTGGGAGAATATCTCAATAGTTTAGGAGCTGAGAAAGGCAAACCTAAATTTGTAATCTTTGAAATTCACAAAGATAATAAATTGGATGGAAAAATAATTTCTTCCTGGAATGTAAGTGGAGAAAGCGGACTGCCCCAAATGGCAGAAGATTCAAAATGGGCAGTCAGTACAAAGTCACAGATAGTAGAAAGTGATGACATAGAAGACCCAATAGAGGACCCAATAGAAGACCCAATCATAGAAGAGCCAATCATAGATGAACCTTATGGGTATACAGCACAAGAGCTGGCAAGCATGATTTCTGAAAAAGAAAGCGAAATACGGGATTTGGATTTGGATAAGCGTAAAGCAGAGCTGGAATTAGATCAAATGAAGAAAGTTTCAGAAGATGGTGTAGTATCGGCCACTGTAAATGGCGTGGTGAAAGATCTGAGTGATAAAGAAAATCCTCCTGTAGATGGAAGTCCATTTCTTACAGTCAGTGGTTCAGAGGGACTGTATGTAAAGGGTTCTTTAAGTGAACTGCTGCTGGATGATATTCAGGTAGATCAGGTGGTGTTCGCCAATTCATGGGAAAGTGGAATGAGCTTTGAGGCTACCATTACGGAAATTTCTACTTATCCTCTGGAAAACAGTAATTCATGGGGAGAAGGGAATCCCAATGTCTCATATTATTCTTATACGGCTTATATTGCAGATACAGAGGGACTGAAAAATGGTGAATATGTAGATTTGACCATGACAGGCAATACTGGTAACTCCAATGGTATTTATTTGGAAAAGGCATATGTAAGGGAAGAAGACGGAAAATCATACGTGATGAAGGCGGATAAAAAAGATCGTCTTGTAAAGCAGTATGTAGTAACCGGAAAGACATTATGGGGGCAGGCAGTGGAAATAGTATCCGGATTGGATCAGGAAGATAGAATTGCATTTCCATATGGCAAGACAGCCAAAGAAGGTGCGAAAGTAAAAGAGTCTTCTGGCGGAGCGATGTATTATTGATAAGGAGGAAACATTATGTTAGAAAATATAAGATTATCCTTTCAGGGAATCTGGTCGCATAAAATGCGTTCCTTTCTTACCATGCTTGGAATCATTATTGGTATTGCAGCAATTATTGCAATTGTTTCTACAATCAAAGGAACAAACGAACAGATTAAGGAAAACCTGATTGGTTCAGGGGATAATACGGTAACAGTGCAGTTAAATCAGGGAGATTATCCCTATGAGATGGAGTATAATGGAATACCGGATGGTGTTCCTGTGATTTCGGAAGATGTAAAAGAACAGCTTCTGGAATTAGATCATGTAGATGATATTTCAATGTATACATCCAGAGAAGGATATGGTGCAGTGTATCATCAAAACACTGAATTATCCGGAGGAAAGATATATGGAGTGGATCGGAACTATTTTTCCACTTGTAACTTTAAGATAAAAAAAGGAAGAAATTTTACGAAGTCGGACTACGCTGATTTTAAAAAAGTAGCTGTCTTGGATAGTAATTCGGCAGAAACACTTTTTTCCGGGGAGAATCCAGTGGGAAAAACCATTGAGATTCAGCAGGAGCCCTATGTAGTAATTGGGGTAATGGAAAAGTCTTCTGATTTTAAGCCAGTTATTAATTCTATAGAAGATTATTATATGTATGCCAATGATACCAGCGGTGCTGTATATGTACCAAATGCCACATGGCCGGCTATTTATGCATATGATGAACCACAGACCCTGGTACTCAAGCTGGACAGCACGGATAATATGACAACGGCAGGAAAACAGGCAGCAGATATGCTGAATGCCAACCTTACCGTTAGTGATGAGACACTTAAGTACAAAGCCGTAAATCTTCTGGAGCAGGCAAAAGAAATTCAGGAACTCAGCAAATCTACCAATACCATGTTAATATGGATTGCCGGAATATCTCTTCTGGTAGGCGGTATTGGTGTTATGAATATTATGCTGGTCTCTGTGACGGAGCGTACACAGGAGATTGGATTGAAAAAGGCCATTGGTGCAAGAAAGAATAAGATACTGGGACAATTCCTTACGGAAGCGGCAGTATTAACCAGCCTTGGGGGTGTCATAGGGGTGATTGTAGGAATTATTCTGGCGGAAGTTATATCGAAACTGACAGAGACTATGGTATCAATCAGTGCACCGGCAGCAATATTTGCGGTGATTTTCTCAATGATAATTGGTATCCTTTTTGGACTGCTTCCATCCTATAAGGCAGCAAATCTCAACCCAATCGATGCATTGCGTCGTGAATAAATAACAGAGATAAGGAAGTGTCGGGAAATAAAGCCAATGACTTCTTACGATACTAGATATGGGAATCGCGTAAAACGTGATTCCCATATCTAGTATATACATAAAAAGAAAATTGAATTTCCCGACATCCCCTTTGCAGAAGAATGGAAAAAAGGAGGAGATTTATGGAACATATCATAGAACTTCAAAATGTGACAAAGGATTACGGAGATGGAAAGGGCGTATTTGATGTATCCTTTTCCGTAAAAGAAGGAGAAGTGTTTGGATATTTAGGACCTAATGGGGCAGGCAAAACTACAACAATTCGTCAGCTTATGGGATTTATCAGTCCCCAGTCAGGAACCTGCTCTGTTTTTGGAAAAGACTGTTTTTCAGAGGCAAGTATAATTCAGAGGGAGGTTGGTTATCTTGCGGGAGAACTGACTTTTATGGAGGAGATGACAGGAAGAAAATTTCTGGAATTTATAGCAGCGATGAAAGGGATAAAAGAGTTTACCCGGATGGATGAGCTGATAGCCAGATTTGAATTGAATCCTCATGGGAAAATTCGGAAGATGTCTAAGGGAATGAAACAAAAAATTGGTCTGGTATCGGCATTTATGGGAAATCCCAGAGCAGTGATTTTAGATGAACCCACCAGTGGACTGGATCCCCTGATGCAGAATCGGTTTGTGGAATTGATACTGGAGGAGAAGAAGAAAGGTACTACAATTTTAATGTCTTCCCATATTTTTGAAGAGGTAGAAAAAACCTGTGATCGTACAGCGATTATTCGTGAGGGAAAGATTGCTGCAATTGAAGATATGGGAGCTCTTTCCCAGAAGCGCAAGAAAATATATATGGTGACACTGCCGGATAAACAGTCGGTAGAACGCTTTTTGCAGGAGCCGGGTCTGGATATGAAGGCGGCAGGCGAAAATAAGGTACAGATTGTAATGAAAAATCAAATATCAGAAATATTGCAGCTTATCGCAGCATACAAACCAGTGGATCTGGATATCAAAACCCAGAGTCTGGAGGAGATATTTCTGCATTTTTATGGAGAGGAGGAAAAAAGATGATTTCATATCCTTTATTAAAAAGAAATATGATATCCTGTTTCAAACCTTTCCTGATTGTCTTTGCGGTACTGTGCATGTACACTCTTATTATTATCTATATGTATAATCCGGAACTGGCAGATATGCTGAATGATTATCAGCAGGCACTTCCGGGCATGATGTCTGCGGTGGGGATGACAGGAGTTGCGGCAAATCTGCTGGAATGGATACAGATTTATTTATATGGATTTATTATGATGCTGTTTCCGCTGATCTTTATTATTATTGTAGTTCAGAAGCTGGTGATGGGATATATTGACAGTGGTTCTATGGCGAATCTACTGGCTACGCCCAATTCCCGGGGAAAGATTATTCGTACACAGATGCTGTCTGTAATTCTCTGGATGATAATTATGATGACGGCAATTACAGTAATGGGGATTGTTGGAAGCCAGATGATGTTTCCGGATGAACTGGATATAAAACGTTATGTGTTATTGAATGGAAGTACCCTGCTATTGCAGCTGGTGATATCAGGAATAGCATTTCTGGCAGCCTGTATCAGCAGTGAGGCAAAGAATTATTATGCAATAGGAGCTGGGATTCCGATTCTGTTTTTCTTAATAGAGATGATTTCCAATATGGGAGATAAGCTGGAAAAATTAAAATATATTACTATATACACTTTGCTTCCAGCAGTAGAAATTGTAAAGGGTGAAAGCGGTGTGTGGAAACAGAATGTTCTGTTGTTTGTTTTAGCAGTAATATTGTTTGGTTTTGGTGTCTGGTGGTTTCGCAGAAGGGATTTATCCTTATAAGGCCGAAAATTTGAAAAGCCTTGCACCGCTGGAATAATCGTGTTATCATAGGTAATAATAAAGAAAAGACAGCGTTTGAAGAGAACTGCGACTGTAGAAATTTTAAGAGAGCCGATGGTTGGTGTGAATCGGTAAGGGAAACAGTCTTTCCATTTTCTGAGCTGGTGGTGAAAGCCACGGGGTGGTATCCTGTAACGTACTGTTGAGAGGCCGCAATTGCGGCAATTTGGGTGGTAACGCGGAGTATAAGTCTTCGTCCCTGTTTTTGGGGATGAGGACATTTTTTTATAGGAAATTATATTATTTCCTATAAAAAACGCCCCGCGACGGATGCACGCGCGCCAGAGGAAGAAGTCGCAGAGGCGACAGCGCGCGGCGCAGCAAAGTGCCTTCTCCCACAAGGATTGAGGGTCAGGGAGTTGAAGTGTCGAAGACACTTTGTAAAACAATATTTTTAGGAGGAAAAAACATGATAGATTTAAAATTCTTAAGAGAAAATCCAGAAGTAGTAAAAGAGAACATTCGTAACAAATTTCAGGACAAGAAACTGCCGCTAGTAGATGAAGTGATTGAACTGGATGTACAGGCAAGAAAAACCCAGCAGGAGGCAGATGCCCTCCGTGCAGATCGCAAGAAGCTTTCTAAGCAGATTGGTGCATTGATGGGACAAGGCAAAAAGGACGAGGCAGAAGCAGTAAAAGCACAGGTAAGTGCTGGGGCAGAGCGTCTGGCAGAACTGGAAAAACAGGAAACAGAATTACAGGAAAAAGTTACCAATATCATGATGAGCATTCCTAACATGATGGATCCATCTGTACCGATTGGAAAAGATGACAGTGAGAAAGTGGAAGTACAAAAGTACGGAGAGCCTGTCACACCGGATTTTGAAGTTCCTTATCATGCAGAAATTATGGAGAGCTTTGAAGGGCTTGACTTGGACAGCGCAAGAAAAGTTGCAGGAAATGGATTCTATTATCTGATGGGAGATATTGCAAGACTGCATTCTGCGGTGATTTCCTATGCAAGAGATTTTATGATTGATCGTGGATTTACTTACTGTGTACCACCATTTATGATAAGAAGTAATGTGGTAACCGGTGTAATGAGCTTTGCAGAAATGGATGCCATGATGTATAAAATAGA
>CAZUKR010000017.1:0-33461 GCA_964620885.1 uncultured Eubacterium sp. | reverse complement strand
ATTATACCATAGAAAAAAAGGGTTGTCGGACTAGAAATGGGAATCACATAAAATGCGATTCCCATTTCTAGTATCGTGAGGAGTCATTGGCTTTATTTCCCGACCCCCTCAATAATTCTTATTTTTCTTCAGACGTATCTGCTTCTTCCTGCTTAACCGTAAATAAATCATCGAATTTTACTTTCTTCCACTCTGACTTATTTACTTTAAATTCTGCATCCTTTTTGTACCCTTCGCATATTTCCTGATAATGCTCTGATTTACGCTTATCGACAATTTCTTTCTTCTCTTTGTCAGTAGCTTCCTGGTCAAAGGTGCTATCCATGCGGATTACATAATAATTGTCATTGTCTTCCAAAACTCCGCTGACTTCTCCATCCTTCATCTCATCTGCCTGTGAAATCACCGCTTCTGCAAAAGAACTCTCGTCACTGCCATAAGAATAAGTGGAAGCTGTATACCCTGCCTCTTTTGCCGCTGCTTCAAAATCCTTCTGAGCTTTCTTGGCATATTCCTTCACGGTATCCTTTAATGCTTTCTTTTCTTTTTCTGTATATTTTACAGCGTTTCCATCTGCATCCTGAGTTGTAGTCTTACTGATTTTTACATAGCTGAATGTCTTTTGAGCCGCTTCTTCATCCGAAACTTCTGTATCCACTTCCTGACCTATGGCATCATTCATCTTCTTTTGAATGGTGTTCAGACGAAGCATTTCTTTAACATATTCTTTGGTGGCACCAACCTGCTTAATTGCCTTCTCACTGTTGTCCTTCATAAACTGCTCTGCTGCTGCATCCATATCAGCCAGCTCTTCCTTGGTAATTTCCACACCATAGTCTTCCATATGATCTTCCAGAAGATAGAGCAATTCTATATTTTCTGCAATCTCACCTTTTACAGTTGTCTCCATATCACTTCCGTTACCATATAAATCCTTTGACCAGAAATCTGTTCCAAACATGGAACCATAATATCCATCGTACATGGCCTGCTGATATCTTGCCATAAAATTCATAAATCCAATGGATATCTCTTCTCCATTTAATGTGGCTCCTTTCGCATCTGCATTAATATTATTACATCCGGTCAGTACAGATGCTCCTATCGCCGCTGCCAACAGAAGGGGCAGTAATCTTTTTGCCTTCATTGCATCCTCCTAAGTATCCTTTTCTTTTTTACATACTGATGATATTATAGTTCTTTTTTCAGTCTGTATCAACTATTTTTCTGGGATTTAACAGTTTTTTCACTTTTCAACCAGTAATGTCCTGGTATCCTCCAGTATCTGTTCTACCAGCTCCAAGGTATCTCTATTCTTCTGTCTGGTATTGTGTCCGCTCATATATTCAAAACTGGTTGCTTTGGTATCTCTTATAAACTTAAGTGCTCCCTCATAGGACTTCGTCATTTCTTCAATATTAGCAGGATTTATTTTCGCCTGATTATAAAATACAAATTTAATTTTATTTCCACTTTCCTTCACTTCCGTGTAATAACAGTCATGTGCTTTGGCTTTCAACTGGGCAATGGTCAGCAGATTCTCTACGGATTTTGGCGGTTCGCCAAAACGGTCAATCAGCTCTTCCAGCATTTCTTCGCTTTCCTCTGCATTCTCAATTCCCGTAATCCGCTTGTAGATATCCAGCTTCTGAAACTCATTGGGAATATAGGACGGCGGAATAAATGCATCCATATCCAGCTCAATGGATGTATCAAATTGCTCTGGAGGTGCAATTCCTTTTATGGTTTTAACCGCTTCGTTGAGCATCTTGCAGTACAAATCATATCCAACAGCTTCCATATGACCATGCTGTTTTGCTCCCAGCAGGTTTCCTGCTCCCCGGATTTCCAAATCCCGCATGGCGATCTTAAATCCGCTTCCCAGTTCCGTAAATTCCTTAATGGCAGACAGACGTTTCTCTGCAATTTCTTTTAACATCTTATTCTGCTTATACATCAGAAACGCATATGCCGTACGGTTAGAACGTCCCACTCTTCCCCTAAGCTGATATAACTGGGATAGTCCCATATTATCTGCATCATGAATAATCATGGTATTTACATTAGAAATATCCAGTCCCGTTTCAATGATTGTAGTGGAAACCAGTACATCAATTTCTCCATTGATAAACTGATACATGATATTTTCTAATTCCCGCTCTTTCATCTGTCCATGAGCAAATGCTACATTTGCATCCGGTACCAATTCTGCAATTTTAGAAGTTATCTCCACAATCTGGTTTACCCGGTTAAACACATAGTAAACCTGACCATTCCTGGCCAATTCTCGGTTGATTGCTTCCCGCACCACTTCTTCATTAAATTCCATAACATAGGTCTGAATCGGCATACGGTCCATAGGTGGTTCTTCCAATACACTCATATCCCGGATACCAATAAGGCTCATATGAAGTGTTCTAGGAATCGGTGTTGCCGTTAAGGTCAGCACATCCACGTTCTTCTTCATCTGTTTGATTTTTTCCTTATGGGTTACCCCAAACCGCTGTTCCTCATCAATAATCAGCATTCCAAGGTCCTTGAATTCCACATCTTTTGACAGTACTCGGTGGGTTCCGATGACGATATCCACCATGCCCTTTTTTAAATCTTCCACGGTCTTTTTCATCTGTCCCGCGGTACAGAAACGGCACATCAAATCCACTCTTACGGGAAAATCCTTCATACGCTTTACAAAATTATTGTAATGCTGTTGTGCGAGAATGGTGGTAGGCACAAGATAAACTACCTGTTTTCCTTCTTGAACGGCTTTAAAAGCTGCGCGAATGGCAATTTCCGTCTTACCATATCCCACATCCCCGCATATCAGGCGATCCATAATCTTGGTACTTTCCATATCCCTCTTGGTAGCTTCAATGGCAAGTTCCTGATCCTCTGTCTCTTCAAAAGGAAACATTTCTTCAAATTCTTTCTGCCATACGGTATCTTCCTCATATTGGAATCCATCCGTCTGCTGACGAATGGCATACAGTTCCACCAGTTCCTTGGCAATTTCTTTTACCGCACCTTTTACCCGGTTCTTGGTTTTCTTCCATTCCTGTCCATCCAGCCTGTTTATTTTAGGCTTTTTGGCATCTGCCCCTGCGAATTTTTGAATGGCTTCCAACTGGGTTGCAAGAATATAGAGGGTACTTCCTTTATCATATTCAATCTTTATATAGTCCTTGGCGATTTTTTGAATCTCTACCTTCTCAATTCCCCGGTAGATTCCTACACCATAACGCTCATGTACTACATAATCCCCTATGCTGAGATCTGTAAAGCTTTGGATTTTCTCTCCTTCGTAAACCTTCCGCTTCTTTTTCTTGCGCTTCTGCTCTCCTCCAAAAATATCACTTTCAGAAATTACCACGAACTTAATATCGGGATATTCAAATCCTTTTTTCAGCTTGCCATAGGCAACCATAACCTCTCCCGGCTGCACCTCATGATTAAAATCTTCACTATAAAAACAGCTTAGTCCCTCGTTCTGCAAGTCTTCTGCTAAATGGGAGGCACGGGTTCTGGAACCAGACAGCAGAATCACCTTGTATTTATTCTTTTTATACCGCTGCAAATCCTTAATCAGCAGTTCAAAACTACGGTTGTAGGGATTTACCGTCTTGGTCTGTATATTATATCTATATTTAATTTCCAGTTCATTTGTTTTCAAATCTAAGGTTGTAAGAGCAACACACTTGTGACGTTTCAACATCCCGAAGATTTCACTACCTGAATACAGTGCTTTCATCTGTCCCGGAAGAATATAGCCTTTCTCCAGACGATGCTTCACACTTTCTAAAAATTCCTGTTCTACTACACGGCCTTTTTCTGCCATACGGGCAGGTTCGTCCAAAAATATGCTGGTCTCTTCTCCCTGGAAGTAATCCAGAAAAGATACTGTCTTTTCTAAAAAACAGCTTAAATAGCTATCCAGATTTTCCACCGTTCCCAGTTGCGTCATCTGTTCTTTCAGCCCATCCACAGACTTTTTAATCCGGTGAGCTTCTTCTGTTTTCATTTCCTTGCGAAACTTCTCATAGAGACTGTCTGCTTCCTGTTCTATCTCTTTCAGCCCCTGCTCTATCTGGGCTTCGGATAATACCGATTCACAGGCTGGACAAATCCGTACCGTTTGAAGATTTTCAATAGATCTCTGACTGTCTACCTCAAAGCTGCGGATAGAATCGATCTCATCTCCCCACAGTTCAATCCTGTATGGCACCTCATCTGTCAGGGGGAAAATATCCAGTATACCTCCTCGGACTGCAAACTGGCCGGCACTTTCAATCTGATAGTTTCGTTCATAGCCCAACTGCACCAGCTTCTGCTTCATTTCTTCTATATTCATGGAATCTCCCACAGAATACACAAGAATTCCGCTTTTAATATTATCAAGCGGTGCTATTTTATCCATCAATGCATCAAAGGTAGTAATTACCGTTACCTGCTCCCATTCCACGATTGCCTTTACTGCCTGCAAACGCTCTGCTGTTAACAGATTCCCCCGGATATCAGACTGATAGAACAGCACATCCTTTGCAGGGTAATATACCGCTCGTTTATCATAAAAGCGGTAATTCTCATATAACTCTCTGGCTTTCTGTTCGTTGAAGGTCACAATCAGCCGATTTCCTTTTTCCTGTGAAAGACTGTAAATCAAATGAGGCTTCTGGGTATCAATGCACCCGGAAACCTGCACAATTCCTTTCTGTTTGGAAAGGACATTCTTTAATTCTTCATACTCTTTTAAATCCAGCAATGGCTCCGTAAAGCTTTTCATTATTCCTACGCTCTTTCTTTCTTTTAGTTAAACAGGTTCATTGCCTTTTCCGTTTCTCCATTTATAATATAGCTCACTGCATCTGCAGCCTTTTCAAATGCCTCTTCCACCTGTTCCCGCTCCTGTTTGGAAAAACGTCCAAGCACATAGTCTGCCAGATCCCAGTTCTTTGGCTTCTCTCCTACTCCAACCTTTATTCGTTGGAACTCCTGAGTTCCAGTATGAGAGATGATGCTCTTCATACCATTATGCCCCCCTGCACTTCCTTTCTTGCGAATGCGCAGTTTTCCCGGCTCCAGGCTGATATCATCATATACAACAATCAGATTGGTCTCTGGCTCTATTTTATAGAAATTCAATATTGCACCAATGCTCTCCCCGCTTAAGTTCATAAAAGTCTGAGGTTTTACCAGCAAAACCTTCTGTCCTTCTATGATACCAGTTCCACAAAGTGCTTTATGCCTGTTATCTGTTACATTTATATTATATTTCTCTGCCAGCCGGTCAATGACTTCAAATCCTACATTATGTCTTGTTTTTTCATATTTTTTTGTAGGATTACCCAAGCCTGCAATTATATACATAACTTTTTCCTCTTTCTGTTTCTTTCTAAATGGCCACATTAACGGATTACTCCGAAATACAGCAGTACAATTGCTCCTAAGATAATCCGATACCAGCCGAATATCTTAAAATCATGTTTTTTAATATATTCCATTAAAAAGCGGATAACGATTACGGACACTACAAAGGATACTATCATTCCTGTTGTCAGTATTCCCAATTCCATTCCGGTAAATGTAAATCCAAATTTCAATAATTTTAGCAGACTTGCTCCGAACATAACAGGAATTGCAAGATAAAATGTAAATTCTGCCGCCGCTGTACGTGACACACCAATTAGTAGTGCTCCTATAATGGTAGCACCGGAACGAGATGTTCCCGGTAAAATAGCCGCAACCAACTGAAAAATACCTATCATGGCTGCTGCTTTATAAGTAATGGCATGTGTATTGCACATCACCGCCCGCTGTCCCTGATTGCGGTTCTCTACAATGATAAATACCAGTCCCACTACCATCAGCATAATGGAAACTACCCAGAAGTTATACAAATGCTTATCTAACCAGTCATCAAATAAGACTCCTACAATACCTGCCGGAATACATGCTACCAGAATCTTTCCCCATAAGTTCATAATTTTCATATCTATTATATTCTTTTCTTTGAACTTAAATGGAAAAATTCTATTCCAGAACAGTAATACCACTGCCAGAATTGCCCCCAGCTGTACTACTACCAGAAACATATTCCAGAAGTCTTTTGTCACATCCATAGGCATAACTTCTTCTAATAAAATCATATGACCGGTACTGCTGACCGGAAGCCATTCTGTAATTCCTTCTACAATTCCATATATGGCTGCTTTTAAAATCTCTAACATACTTCGCCCTTTCTACTATATAAAATAAAAACTGTTATATTTATGTATACTGTTTTGCCTTGTACAGTATATCATATTATAACGGTTTTTTAACACTAATATCTTCAAATAATTCTTAATATTTAATTAGGGGATGACATAAGCTGTCAATCAGTACTTGTCATTTCTTATGTCATTTTATATAATAAAGCCGGAACAGAAAATCTATCGTGAACATGGACAAGGAGATAAAAGATGCAGCAAAAGGATAAGCGAGAAAGTAAAAGACTTAGCAGGTTAAAGCCGGTTTCGGCCACTGGGGCATGGTCTCTGTCTGAGGTGGTCCAGCTTTTGCTTGGAGTTCTTCTGGCAATAGTTACCACCGCTTTATTCATCTACTTAATTTGGATTACTGCCGACAATTATAGAGCAATTATTAGCGGCGAAATGGCAGGAACTTATGAATATGGTTTAGGGGCGCTTTTCTTAGGCTGGATACCGGCCGTAATGGGTTTTGGTATTATTCCCATAGCAGTAATTATGTGGGTGAATGTTTTTTTTAATAAGTTCGTGCTAAGTCTGATTACAGCGGTTTTAATATTTGCTTTAATAGTAGTGATCGGATTTGGAAATTCCGGTTTTCTGCTATGGGGGATATTTCCCGTCAACGTATTATATTGTATATTGCAGATTTATCATTATCGTATAAACAAAAAATGAAGAGGTAACTGCTGAAGACGCGGAAGAAGCAGATGCCAATGTTGTGCCTGGGGTGCTGCCGGAGAATACATCCTTGCAAAAGCATTGCCAGCATATGGGAAAACAGTTTCCAATCATATGCTGGCAATGCTTTTTTGTCTGCAGAAAAATCTGCACCGTTATCGGTATGACTGCTTTGACGGGTACCGGAAGGATTACGGGATGATATCCTAATTACAGCGTAGAACAAATCGCTTTCAGTTTCCCCTGTATCTCAACCAGTCCCATTCCCGCCGGCAAAATCAGGTGGTCACCCTTCTTCACATACGTTCCATTCAGTACTCCATCTCCATCCAGAACACTCATAAGCATAAATGGATATTTCTGCTCAAAGGAAGCCTTTGTCTCCACTTCCATCTGGAATACCTTGTAAAATTCACATTCATAAAGCTGATGCAGTTCATCTTTTGCTATATTGGCAGTATCAATAACGCTGTCTGCCACAGATTTCGCCGGAACTGTGATAACATCAATACTCTTTTCTACATGAAGCTCTCTGGGCTTTCCGTCAGAAAGACGGTCATAATCATATACACGATAGGTAATATCGCTGTTCTGCTGTGTTTCCAGTATCATGATACCGCCCTTAATAGCATGAACGGTGCCCGGGTCTATCTGAAGGAAATCTCCTTTTTTCACTGGAATCTCACGAATAAATTCTTTCCATTTTCCCTGATGAACCATATCGGAAAGTTCTTCTTTTGTCTTGGCATTGTGACCGATTACCAGAGTTGCATCCTCATCACAATCCAGAATATACCAGCACTCTGTCTTTCCCAAAGAACCATTCTCGTTTACCTTTGCATAAGCATCATCCGGATGTACCTGAATACTCAAATCATCTTTTGCATCAATAATTTTAATTAATAATGGAAAACGATCGATATCCACATTTCCAAAGAGCTGTGGCTCTTCTTTCCACAATTCAGACAATTTCTTTCCATCATAGGTTCCACCTGCTACGGTACAGTCTCCATTTGGATGGGCTGCAATTCCCCAGCATTCCCCAATATCATTTCCTTCTACCTGATAGTTAAAGTCTTCCCGCAATCTGGTTCCACCCCAGATATTATGTGCAAACACGGGATTTAAGTGTATAATTTCTTTTGACTGGTTCATTGATAAACATCCTCCATTTGTTTCTATTACCTGCTGATACCAATAAGCGGAATCTTTTACCACACGTTTCTGGGTGTTGAAATCCACATGGATAAGTCCAAACCGTTCATTGTATCCTTTTTCCCATTCAAAATTATCTAAAATCGTCCACAGAAAGTAGCCTCGTACATCCACGCCTTCTCCGCACGCCTTTGACAATTGTCCCAGATACGCATCCAGGAAATCGATACGATTCTGATCATGTACCCTGCCGTCTGCCGATACCATATCATGACAGGACATACCATTCTCTGTAATATAAATCGGTGTTTTATAACGTTCGTAAAGGAATTTCATTCCCCAGTACAAGCATTCCGGCGTTACCGGCCATTGTGATGCCGTTTTAGCTGTTCCAATCTGGCGTTCTACAAATTCTGGTTCGCCATTTTCTCCCTGCCGGATTGCATATCCATTATAAATATTTTGTCCCATAAAATCCAGCGGCTGAGAAATCAGTTCCATATCTTCTTTGGTAATTTCAGGAAGGTATTCTGCAAATTTCTTCAATCCCTCCTCCGGATATTTTCCAAGAAATACCGGATCAGAAAACCAGGATACGTTCCAGGTCCAGTTATCCATTTCATTATAAAAACCAAAATAAACTTTTTTTGCTGCCTCGATATCTTCCTGCTTTTCACTTGCCGGATATGCAACTCCACAAGTAGGAGCATATCCTATCTGAATGTTCTGTTTTGCATGTTTACGCAGTTCTTTTACCGCCGCACCATGTGCTCTAAGCATATTGTGCACCATTTGAAAAGTATCCCGAATGGACATCTTAAGTCCCGGTGCATGAACTCCTGACAAATTTCCCAGACCAATAAAGCACTGGGGCTCATTCACGGTAATAAAGTACTCGCAAATATCGGAAAAGTGCTCTGCCACCAGCTTGGCATAATCTGCAAACCACCGGATGGATGATTCATTGAGCCACCCTCCCTGATTCTGAAGTGCCTGAGGCAGCTCCCAGTGATACATTGTAATATAAGGAGTGATTCCGTTCTTTTTCATTTCCAGAATCATATCCCGATATAATGCGATTCCCTTTTCGTTTACCGTTCCGGTTCCTTCCGGCATAATACGGGACCAGCTTAACGAAAAACGATAATCCTTTATTCCCATAAGGCGCATTAATGCAAAATCTTCTTTATAGCGATGGATATGATCACAACTTGTAAATGCATCATGTCCCCCATATACCTTTCCCTCTCTTGAGAAGTCATCCCAGATGCACTTTCCTGCACCGTCATTTTGATCCCTTCCCTCGATTTGATAAGCACTGCTTGCAACTCCCCATACAAAGTCTTTTGAAAACATAACAATTCCCTACTTTCTCTTTTTTAGCAGGACCCAATCACCGATACCAGATAGAATGGCACCGCATCATTTTCATGGGTCTCTATAATTTCTATTTCCACTTGATGAATTCGATTTTTAATATGTTCCGCTGCTGTCTCCAGATACAGACAGTCTCCCCAGTCTTCTTCAAAATTACCATCCAGAATGATAGGTTGTTCCCGATTACCATCCAGAATAACCTGTGCAATGGGAGCAGGTTTGTTTACCGATTTACGGTACTGAATCCCCACACAGGTTCCTGCTACTGCAAAAGTAATTTTATCACCCTTTTTAGATGCTGTCCATCCCTTACGGAAGCACTGGGTTATATGTTCCTGCACTTCTTTATCAGGAGTAAATCCTTCACACATAGGATCACAGTTATCATTCTGCATCCGCAGTGAATTCTCATACTGATTCAGTGTAAAAGGCTGGGGCATATCATATTCACTATCACTAACTTCTTCCTTCTTACTCCATATCTTCTTCAGAAAATATGTAATAACAGAAGCTGCCAGTTCATGCCCCTGATCATTGGGGTGAAGATCATCTGGAGTAATATCACTATTTGCAATGGCTCCAGATACCACCTGAGGATAAATGGTACTCTGCATACTTACTGCCGGAAGATGGTAATGCCTCGCTGTCTTTCCATGCTGCAGCTGTGCATTTCCTCCATTGTCGTAGCGGACATTATGCACCAGAAGCATGGCCGGATTTTGGGCTGAACCATATATTTTCCGTACCAGTCCCTCATATGTTTCACAAAAATGTTCTGTACTGTCATCGTTTACACTAAATTCCACAATAACAAAATCCGGATGGCTGGAAAGCAAATCACTTTCAACCCTTGCCACTCCAAACTGTGACGTGGTTCCTCCAATTCCTGCATTTACATAGACAAATTCTGCGTTTGGAAAGGTCTCCTTCCACCATTGATATACCCTGTATGCATAACAGGTTTCCGGTGTGGAAGACAAACTTCCCTGAGTAATGGAACCTCCCAAAAATCCCAGAGTAATCTTCTCTCCTGCTGCCGCGCGTTCCATAACCTGCTTTATCCGATACCAGTTTCCCTTATTGGCAATTCCTCTTTCAGACTCTATTTTAACACTCATCTGCGTTCTCCTTCTACTCTTCTTCCCAGATTCCTTCTCCCAGCGACTGTATATAGGCGGACAGTTCTTCTGACATCTCCTCCGCCTCAGAAATCCGGATATGACCCGGTGTTCCCCGTCCATTCCTGGAATACAGGAAATGGTGGATTCCAGGGTCTTCCAATTCACGGTATACTTCTTCAATGGACTTATCCCAGTTCTTATCATGACCCAAAATAGTAGTGGTAAGAATGATTTCTGCCTTCGGGTGATGATTTCGCAAATTCAAAATAAATTCCTTATATTTTTTCCGCCAATATACTGCCTTTTCACCTTCATAATCTTCCGCCATATAATCTACCGGATGATTATCATTCTGCCCAAGTGCCACAATTACCACATGGGGGCGGTATTTTGAAAAGTCCCACAGCTTCGGTTCGCTCAAATCGGGATGGTATTCTATTTTGTCATAACAGCTTTCCATTCCTTTGTAATTAGGGGCTGCAAACCATCCCGTATGATCTAACAATGGAATTCCACCCTGAGCAATATCATGGATTCTGGCATGAAGCTTTCTTGCTGTCATCCAGCTGTAAGAATACCAGCTGTTGGAATACTCTCCCTGATGTTCCGGATCTGGTTTTCCTGCATATTCCTCTGCTTCCGATACTTCTCCCGCCGAGACACTGTCACCGTATACCTCAATTCTTCGCTCCGGCCGAGGCGCCGGCTGACTTATCCGGGCAGTATCCTCTACCTCGAATCCATAGAACGTGACAATATGGCAGGAATCCATCCGTTTAAAAAACAGCAGTTCATGCTCTTTCTCTTCCATGTCCTCTGCCAGAGTCAAGGTGACTTTGCCGGATTCCGGCAGCTTAATCTTTTTCTGTGTTCCATCTATAATGTAACCCATATAATTATCCCAGCAGGAACGATTGTTTTCTAATGTTACCCGTAAAAATGTACCGGTAAATTTCATCCCGATACTGGTACATGGATATACTAGTACCGGTGTCTGGGGATTATCAAAATCAATCCTTCCTTCATATTGCAGTGCTGGATGTTCTGGTTTTATTTTCACCGTTATTACCTCCTAAATACTGGAAAATACTTCTTTTTCCTGTTTTTTATAGTACAAAAGAGGAGGCTGTTTATCACAAGCCCCCCCTTCTGTTTCTATATCATATTATTATCTAAGGAGTTTCTTGGGAGGGAAACCCTTTACAAATAGAGTGTGTGTCGTTTTTATCTGTTTCCGATTTCTGTATCGTTTTCAGTCACTACACTATTATCTTTAATGTAGTCAACAATTTCATCCAGCTCTGTAAATGCTAATGCTACATAGCTGTCCGCAGCTCCATAATATACTGCAATCTTTCCGGTTTCAGAGTCATGGATGGTTGCACATGGGAAACATACATTAGGAACAAATCCACGTTCTTCATACCATTCTTCCGGTGTTAACAGGAAGGTTTCACATCTATATTTTACGATGGAAGGATTATCAATATCCAGAATTGCTCCACCGATAGAGTATACGTATCCGTTACATGTTCCAGTTACACCATGGTAGAACATCAGCCATCCTTCGGATGTTTCGATTGGCGCTGCTCCGCCTCCGATTTTTACAGACTGCCACCATTCATTTCCTTTAGACATTACATGTCTGTGTTTTCCCCAATATTTCATATCTGGGCTTTCGCTGACAAAAACATCTCCAAATGGTGTATGGCCACTATCGGAAGGTCTGCTGAGCATCATGAAGTTTCCGTTGATTTTTCTTGGGAACAACACTGCATTACGGTTAAATGGCAGGAATGGATTCTCAATTCTGGTAAATGTCTTGAAATCTTTTGTTACTGCTACACCGATAGCTGCTCCGTAAAAATCCTGACACCACATTACATAATAAGTATCTTCTATTTTTACCAGACGTGGGTCATATGCATACTTAGGCATAAATTCTTTTCCGTCTTGGTCTACGAAATGAATTTTTTCTTTATCAAATTCCCAGTTGATGGCATCCTTACTTCTTCCCATGTAAATATGTGGAATTCCGTCTGTCTGCTCAGCGCGGAACACTCCGATAAACTCACCTTCATATGGAATTACTGCACTATTAAAGATTCTTGCAACTCCTTCTACCGGATTTCTTCCGATAATTGGATTTTCTGTATATCTCCAAATTGGAGCTCCTTTTATTCCTTCTGGTCTTTCCTGCCATGGCACGTTTGAAACTGCCGGACTAATCATTTTATATTTTCCCATTTCTTTTACCTCGCTTATTTTATATTTTCTAAAAACTTTAGATTCTTCTCAATTAATTTACAACGCTGTGCTACACATTCCACACTTCTTCCTGGATCTTGTGGGGTATTGAATACATAGTCAATCAATTTATTTATTGTAGTAGTTGCCACATGCATTCTTGTGTCACTGGATGCGTAATAAATGAACACTTCGTTGTTTTCATTTACAATAGCACCATTGGTAAATACTACATTAGAAACATCTCCGACTCTTTCTTCTCCTCTTGGTCCAATGAGAAGTCCGGATGGTTCTGCAATCACTTTAGAAGGATCCTTCAAGTCTGTTGCAAAGGCATAAATGACATAACGAAGTCCTGCTGCAGTATTACGCACGCCATGCGCAATATGTATCCATCCTTTTTCTGTTTTAATCGGTGTTGCACCCGCACCATTTTTTGCTTCTGTAATGGTGTGATATTTACGAAGAGAGGTCATTTTCTCCTCATCCATCACTGCATGGGTAATATCCTCACAGAGACCGAATCCAATTCCTCCGCCGCTTCCTGTTTCAATGAAATCGTCCATTGGTCTGGTATAAAATGCATATTTTCCATCTATAAACTCTGGATGTAGTACAACATTTCTCTGCTGTGGAGAACGCAGAGTCTTCAGGTTGTCCAATCTTTCCCAAGTCTTTAAATCTTTGGTGCGGACAATCCCTGCTGCTGCTACAGCTGCAGATAAATCATTCACAGAGGTATCCTTACTTTCTGAGCAGAATACACCGTAAATATATCCATCTTCATGCTTAGTCAGACGCATGTCATATACATTTGTTTCTTCCGGACAGGTATCATCCAATAAAATTGGATAATCCCAGAAACGGAATCCATCAATACCATTATCACTCTCTGCTACACCAAAGAAAGATTTTCTGTCATTTCCTTCAATTCGTGCTACCAGATAGTACTTACCATTTAGTTCAATTGCTCCGGAATTCATAACTGCGTTAATGCCAAGACGTTCCATAAAGTTTGGATTTGTCTCTGGGGCCAGATCATACCGCCAGGTCAGTGGGATATGCTGTGCTGTCAGCACCGGATACTGATAACGGTCATATACTCCGTTATATAAATCGGACTTTTCATTTTTCCGACTCAGAATTTTTTCTTGTTTTTCCAATTCTTCGTAATATTTTTTGTGTAACATCTGATATCATTCTCCTTATATATGTTCTGCGCGCTTGATTACTTCAAAGCACATTCTTCCATTATGGTATGGGCACTTCCATGGTTCTACAATCGGGCGGTTTTCAATTGGACTTCCATCTTGATTTACTTCCCAGAACCATTCAGAACCGTTTCGTTTATCAATGACAAACTCCTTAATGAATTCCCACTGGCTTTTTGCCGCTTCGAGATATTCGGTACGGTTTTTATCCTTCTGATAGCCATTCAAAAATCCGACCACAGTTTCTGCCTGTACCCACCAGACACGGTTTTTGTTTACCACACCTTTTTCACATTCATTTGCAAGAGAATGTCCGTCAAATGCTATTTTATAAATCTCTTCTGTCAATATATCTGTGATAGAACTCATTTTCTTTTTATAACTTTCTTCACCCAGCACTTCCGTTCCCAGATCGATGAGCCACGCTGTTTCAATATCATGACCATAAGAATATAAGTCAATCAGGCTGTGATAGTCATTATCAAAGAATACTTCCTGACGACGAAGTGATGGATTGTATACATGGTCTGCAAAGGTATCCAGAATCCATTCCAGACGTTCCTTTACCTTTGCATCCTTAGATAGCCGATAAAGCTCTGTATACGCCTCAAATACATGAAGTAACGTATTCATTGTCTTTTCTGCAATCACACCGTTTTCAGAAAGCTTATCATTCTCTTCCGGCTGGAATTCCCGGTTGAAAGCTTCCCTGTAGCCATTTTCATTGGTGCATTTTTCTTCAATCAGCTCAAATAATTCTTTTGCCAGAGCCAGTGCTTCCTCATCTCCGGAAGCTTCATAATAAGAAGAAAGTGCATAAATAGAAAACGCCTGATTGTATGTGTGCTTTGTGGCATCTTCCGGGTCCCCGTTATAAGCCAGGGACCAGAAAACACCTCCATTCTCTTTATCTATACAATAATTTTTTAAAAACTCAAACCCATGTCTGGCATACTCCAGGAGTTCTTTGTCCTTCAGCAGAGTATAAGCATTGGCAAAAAACCATGTGATACGGCTGTTTAAGATACATCCCTTTACTGCCTTTTCATCTACTTTAAGGTCATAGTCCACATAGCCGTAAAATCCGCCGTTGGCATCATCCTTCAGGCTTTCCCAAAAAGGAATGATATTAGAGGTCAGATGTTCTTTAATTTCGGTCACCATCTTCTGCATGTTCTGCCTCCTATCCTTTTACTGCTCCTGCTGTAATACCGTTATAAATCTGTTTCTGACAGAAAATAAATATCAGTAATGCCGGAAGCAGTGAAACAATAACACCTGCACAAATCAGGTTGTACTGACTTCCCATTGGTCCTGTAAACTTAAACAGAGATGTTGCCACAGTACCTAATACATTCTTATTCTGCAGATACAGGTTTGCAGCATAGTACTCGTTATAAGTTGCTACTCCCTTTAATACCACGCATGTTACAATTGCTGGTTTTAACAATGGAAGCATGATTTTCCAATAAATCTTGAAATAAGATGCGCCGTCAATAATGGCTGATTCATCCAGTGATACCGGTATATTTTCCATAAACTGTATAAAGATATAAACTGAGATGATATCTGTTCCCATCTGCATAATGATGTAACCATATAAATGGTTGATAAATCCTAACTGCTGCATAATCTCATACACCGATACCTGCATTGCGATTCCTGGAAGCAGTGTTGCAAACAGGAACATGTTACGAATCAAACCATTTCCTGGAAACTTAAAGCGGTTCAATATATATGCAATCTGTGTTCCGATTAAGATTGCTCCAATCAATACAAAGACCAGAATAATTCCCGAGTTCATAAATGCCCGGCCCATGTCAGCTGCTTTAAAAGCCTGAATAAAGTTATCGAAATTCAGCCAGCTTTCCGGAAGGGTCATAACATTGGTACTCTCATATTCTGCCTGTGTCTTAAAAGCTGTAATTACACAAGAGATTACCGGAAGCACTGCTACAATTGCAAAAAATACCAAAGATACATATTTTACAACAGTCCAGACAATTCGTCCTATACTGTAATGTTTTCTATTTCTTTTCTGCTGATTCATATTACACCGCCCCCTTCTGCTGAAGTCTTAAGTCTCTCTTTTTTTGTTTTTCCAGCTTTTTCCTTGCCTTCTTTGCATCATAAGTCTCGTCATCTGAGTCTGCATTACGGAAGATATACTTAAAGAATATTTTCTGTAATATCGTACAGGCAAAAATAATGATAAATAGCACAATTGCCATGGCGGATGCCAGACCAACTTTCTGACTGGTATGAGCAATTTCATTCATAACTACGAAGTAGGTTGCTGTTCCATTTCCACCTCTTGTAATAACATATGGCGGATCGAATGCACTTAAGGATCCGGTAATGGATAAAATGATATTTAAAGTTACAATTGTTTTAATACTTGGTAAAATAATATGTCTAAACTGTTGAAATTTATTTGCACCGTCCAGTTCGGCAGCCTCATACATTTCCGCATCTACGGACATGATAGCTCCAATGAAAAGTACCATATTCTGTCCAAAATAACGCCACACTGAGGAGCCTACCAAAGCCCAGTTGTTTACACCCCGGTCTCTTAACCAATACGGAAGATTTTCCAAGTTGAATCCACACCACTGTAATACTGTGTCAAACACAAACCCTCTGGTGTAGAAGAATTTAAAGATAAAGCCAACTGCAATACCGCTAATTAAGAAAGGAAAGAACATAAATCCTTTAAAAATATTTCCACCTTTTGTCTTAAAGCTTAACAATGTTGCAAGGTATAAAGCGATTGCCAGCTGAATTAATGCTCCCACAATATAGTAGAGACTGAGCCTCAATGCTCCAAAACAATCTTTTCTGCTAAATACATCGATGTAATTCTGCCATCCTACAAACACACGATTCTCAGGCAGTGTTGTATATTTCATTTTATAAAAACTATAATTAAACATTTCCCCGAAAGGAATATAGGTAAAAATCATCAAAAGAGCCAGTGGAATAAACATAAATGCGACACAAATAATAACCTTCTGCCCTTTTCTGCTTTTTAACCATTTCATAAAATTGAATGTTCTCTTTTTATCAACTGTTGTTGCTGTCATGCGCGGCCTCCATACCTTGTCAGCATGAGCCGGGAACTACCCCGGCCCGCTCAAGGATTTTCTACTTACCATCTTTACTTTTTATTTCGCTGCTTCAATCCCGTTGGATTCCTGTGCTGCAGCCCATTTTTCATTCCAGCTGCTCATGAGGTCATCAAATGTCATATCGCCAGTTGCTGCATGTTCTATAATTTCCATGTTCTTAGCATCTCCACCAGAGTTGATGTTTAACTCAGATTCAGCATTTAATACATTACGGAAATCAGCTTCACCTTTTAAAGCCTGAGCATCAGAAATATATTCAATACCATCAAATGCTGCATATGTATCTGGGAAATTGTTGTCATCTGCTGCAATTGGAATACCACCCTCATTAAAGGAGAATCCAGACTGCTCTGTCATGAATTTAACAAAACACATAGATGCTGCCTTGTTTTCATCTGAAGATTCTTTATTGATACCATAGCAGTAGTCAGGTCCAGAAGAAGCATACTGTTTTCCATCTACAGTGATTGGGAAAGACATGTATCCGATATCATCTGCATTATCTCCAGCTACCTGCATCTGTGGAACTGCCCATGAACCAAGAACCATACATCCGATCTGTCCACTGTTAATCATTCCCTTGCAGCCTTCCCAGTCGGTTGTAGAATAATCTTCTTCTGTTAAACCTTCTGCAACTGCATCATATAAAATTTTGTATACATTGTAAGCACCTGTTCCATCCCCTGGATCAGCAAATGGGTTTGGACTATGTACCAGTGTCTGGTTCATGAATTCAGCAGAACCGGTTGCACTTCCACCGATATAAGCATCCCATGCTCCCATGGTCCATCCTGCTGCATAGTTGGTATACAGAGGAGTTGCATCTGTCTTTTCTTTAATTGCTTTTAAAGCAGACATGAATTCTTCTGGTGTTTTAGGAATTGTAGTAATTCCAGCTTCTTCAAATACTTTTTTGTTGTAAACGATACCCTGTGCATTTCCTGTACTTGGTACACCGTATACTAAATCGTCATACTCCCACTGTGTCGCAAATCTAATTTCTTTATCCATGGTTGCTAAATCACCATATGGAAGGAAGTATGTACTTAATTCAGCCTGCTCAACTGCTGGGATAAACATAACATCGCCCCAGTCACCGCCCTGAAGACGAAGCAGTGCATCATCTGCATAGTTGGTATCCCCTTCGATTTCAACTGTAATGTTTGGATACAGTTTGTTAAATGCTTCTACATATTCAGAGTAAGGATGTTCTGCTGTTTCTGATTCAAGGTCTGTTCTGTGTGTTAAGAACTTGATTGTTGCTGAAACGTCTGTGTAATCCTCTCCCAATTTCAGATCAGCATAGTTTAAGTCACCGATTGCTTCTTTTGCTTTGTCTTTACTATCATCGTCTGTTGTCTGTGGATTATCTTTCCCCGCAGATTCTTTTTCTTTGTCCCCACAAGCGATCATGCTCATAGAAATTGCTGCCACCATTACGATTGACATAAGTTTTTTCAGTTTCATAATAAAAATATCCTCCTTTTACTTTTTCATATTCGTTACTCGTTTTGTAACTTAATTTAATTATACTTTTTTAGCTTAATTAGTCATCACTTAATATTGCTTTAAATCATCTTTTATTGCTCGAATCGTTAAATACATCATTATATACAATATCACGCTTCTGTTTTTGTGTATTTTTACCTGGATTTTCATCTTTTTTATTGTTTTAAAACTTAATTTCTATATTCTTTTAACTTAATTTTACGTTAGGGTGTTTTAACCCTCTTATATCCATTGTAATTTATTTTAAAATAAGCTAAAATAACTTTAAGTTAATTTTTTTGATGAAAGGAGCGTTTTTCATGATATCATCCGATGCCACACTCCAAAATAATTCCGGTTTTATTTCTATTGCATCCGGTGGCTGCTTTTCAGGTGTTTCTGGCGAATTCCCGCCCGTCCTTAAACCATCTGCCTATTACCTGCTGTACTGCACCGGTGGGAGCGGAAAGCTGTCTCTGGGGAAAGAAAAAGGCAATCTCTTATTTTCTTCCGATTGTCTTTCTCTGTTTTCCTCTGATCAGCCCCTTGCCCTGACACGGAACAACCAGGCCTTTTCCTTTTATCTGTACGAAATATATGGAGGCTCTGTTTCAGCTTACCACTCCCTGATTGGAAATAGTTCTCTTTCCCTGCAGAACTTCCCTCAGAAAAAGGAAGTTTCTCCTCTGTTTCAAACGTTGCAGCGGGTTACAGAACATTCGAAGTCGATTTCTCCCGTAATTTCCAACAAATTATTTACGGATTTATTTACGGATTTGTTCTTCTGGCAGCAAAAGCCGGAGGGTTCTCATTCTGATTTTCCCCGCCATGTTGCAGATTTAAAAAACTGGTGTGATACCCATTATTCAGATAAGTTTTCTTTGGATGAACTGGCTGAATTATTTGGTATCAGCAAATACAAGCTGTGCAGGGACTTTTCTAATTATTACGATATTTCTCCCTTACAGTATCTGAACCGTCAGCGTATTTCTTCCGCCAAAAAACTTCTGATAACTACAACCGACTGCATTTACGAAATCGGAAACGCAGTCGGTATAGAAAACACTAATCACTTTATTAACCTGTTTAAAAAATATACCGGAACTACACCAAACGAGTTCCGGCATTCTCATCTGTCCTTCTGATTATCTCGGAAGGACACTTTCTTTATACACAGGATGACCTTCTACTACAAGTACACCTTTGCGATAGGGCTCTCCTGAGATTTTACGCACAATTGTGTAAATGGCTCTTCTTGCCATCTCCTTCATATCTACTTCGTATGTGGTGATTTCCACATCACAGAGTCCAGGATAAAGATAATTATCATATCCCACCACTGAAATATCCTCTGGTACCCGATAACCTGCCTCTGTCAGCTTTCGAATCAGCTCACTGGCAGTCAAATCACAGTTACATACAAATGCCGTAGGCATTTCCTCCGGAAGCTTCAGCAGATTGTCTCTGTCAATCTTTCCTGTTTCCAGACTTCTGTCTTCTATGATCCAGTCTTCCCGCACCTGCTGTCCATGCTCCATCAAAGACTTGGCATATCCAAAATATCGGTCTGTTATGCTTCCTGTGGCCAAAAGTGTTCCCACATATGCAATTTGACTATGCCCTACCTCAAACAGGTAATTCACCAAACGGTACATACCGTAAAAATTATCTGAGATGACCGCATCACAATCTGTCTTTTCATCACAAAAATCCAGATAAATTGTAGGAATTTTGCACCCTTCATTAAGGGCCTGAAGATATCCCTCACTCATTCCTCCAATTATGATGATTCCGTCCACCTTCTTTTCCTGTACCAGCTTGGGCATATTTAATTCTAGTGCATCCTGACTGCTGATTACTTCCAGCATAGTAAAACACCCCTTGGTGACCGCCTTGGTTGCCACCTTTTGATACAACTGCCAGTAAAAGGAATCATATGTATCAAAAAACTGTTCCCCAACAATAACCCCTATATTATAACTCTTTTGTTCTCTTGCCTTACGGCTTGCCGATGGCGGAACATAACCCAACTCATCCGCAAGCTGTTTGATTTTCCCCCTCATTTCCTCACTAACACCCTTTTGATTGGAGAGTGCCTTAGAAACTGTAACTGTACTGACATTCAGTCGTTCTGCAATATCTGCCAGTTTTACCGCTTTTGCCATATCCTCACCTGTACCTTCAATTAAATTTAAGTCTCTTTAGCTTAATTTTAGTTTCATTTTGACTATTTGTCAACAACCGCTTTGAGATAAATCATTTTTCCGCGGAAATCCCCCCAGAGATTCTCTATCTGGAGTCCTCCATACATCAATGTACTGCCCAGATATGTCCGGTCTTCCCCTTCTATACGGTATTTCCGGTTTTCTTCCAGACCTTCTAAATAAATTCGTCTGCTGTGACAGTTGGGTCTTCCCAGCACCTGTACAAAGGTAATCAGTGCTTCCGACTTATCTTTTGCTGCGATTTCGTAGCAGTCATATCCATGGTTTTCCCGGTAAGATGCAATTCTATAATAATCTCCGGTACGAACCAAATCATTATACTTATGATAAGTTTCTATCTGTGCCGGTATCATATCACGGTCTTCCTGAGGTATCTTTGTAACATCCAGCTCATACCCAAAGGTCCCTGCCAATGCCACATATCCTCTTGTTTCAAAAGGTGTGTTTCTTCCCACCGTATGGTTGGGACAGTCTGAGACATGAGCACCTATGGAGGATAATGGATATATCATTGCCGTTCCTTCCTGAATTGCCAGGCGTTCTATGGCATCAGTATCATCGGAACACCATATCTGCGGACTGTAATACAGCATACCCGGATCAAATCTTGCTCCGCCGCCGGAACAGTTTTCTAAAAGCAGATTTGGAAATTCCTGCATTAACCTTTCCTGCATTTCGTATACTGCCAGCATATAACGGTGGCTCAATTCTCCCTGACGGCTTTCCGGCAGGCCATAGCTTCCCAAATCACTGAGCTGACGGTTCATATCCCATTTTACATATTCAATATTGGCACTTCTTAAGATTTTGGCCACTTTTTCATACATGTGATCTAAAATTTCGGGACGGCTTAAATCCAATACCAACTGGTTTCTGGCAAGACTTGGTTCTCTTTGGGGTATTTGAATTGCCCAGTCCGGATGTTCCCGGAACAATTCGGAATCCGGCGAAATCATTTCCGGTTCAAACCAGATTCCAAACTTCATTCCCAATTTGTTTACTTCATCTACCAGATTTTTTAATCCACCCTGAATTTTTTCTTCATTTACTTCCCAGTCTCCCAGACTGGTATTGTCATCATTCCGGTATCCAAACCAGCCATCATCCATGACCAGCATTTCGATTCCCAGTCCGGACGCTTCTCTGGCAATATCCAGTAGTTTTTCTGTATTAAAATCAAAATAAGTTGCTTCCCAGTTATTGATAAGAATTGGACGCTTTTTATCCTTATATTCACTTCGGATTAGATGGTTCCGGTAAAGATCATGGAAGGTTCTTGTCATTTTCCCAAGGCCCTGGTCGGAATACACCATAACTACTTCCGGTGCCTGAAATGTACTTCCCTCCTGCAACTCCCAGCAAAAGCTTTCCGGATGGATTCCCATCATCATACGGACGCCGTCAAACTGGCTCTGTTCTACCTGCGCCAGAAAGTTTCCAGAATATACAAAGTTCATAGCATATACATCACCTTGTTTTTGATTTGCGCCTTTTTCCAGCAGTGCCAGAAATGGATGTTCCTGATGGGAAGATTCCCCCCGAACAGAACCTGTGCTCTGTTTTCCATATCCTACGGTCTTTCTCTGTATTCTTCTCTCTCTTGCCCAGGAACCATGCATGGTAAGCATTTCAAAGTCCCGGTCATTGTCCATATCAAAGCTGGCAGACATTACTTTGGTCAGGTATATGGTATCTTTTGCGCAGTTTTTCACCTGCACGCTTCTGGCAATCACATCCAAATTAGAGAACACCGTATAAAACAGGGTCACTTCTAATTCCAATACCGCATCAGCCAAAGTCAGTTCCAGGGTATCACAATCGGAGTCTTTTCCAAACACTGCCGGAAGACCCGAAAGTTCTGGTTTTCCAGCATAAATCCGATGGGACTTATACACCGGCAGGACTCCTTCATGACCTTTCTGCGTCCTTACTCCAATGGCTCCTTCACGATAATCACCTACACCGCTTCCGGGATACTCCATGGGGAAGGAATCCAGAAATGAATTCCGGTCCCTTCCATTTTCAGACGGTACAAAGGGTGCTTCCTTTGTACGCATAAGATATGCAAAGTCATCTTCTCCCAATCTCTTGCCATAATAAATATGACCCACAAATTTTTCTTTATCTACAAGTCCAAGAATATAACTTGTATTGGGAGAATCCAATTTAAATACACCTGTTTCTTTGTTATAGCTGATGCTCATAATTCATTCCTCTTTTCTTATATTTTCATCCGCTTTTTCCCTGTCCGCACAAGTACTACTGCTGCAAATCCCAGCATCAGAATCCAGCCCGCCACCGTTGTATCATCTCCGGTTTTGGTCTTTCCAGCTGCTTCCTTTGTTTCCTGTGCTGCTGTTCCATCGCTATACATTAACGCATAGGTAGAAAACTGATCGGTTTCCACGGTTACTGTTTCCAGCTTCTGATCCATATCCTTTAATACGCTTCCAACTTCCTCATGTATCCTGATAACCGCATAGGTATTTTTTTCACTTACAGAATCTTTTGGAAGTTCTATTTCCAGTTTTAAATTTCCATTTAACTGAGAAACATTGCTCCAACTTCTATCACCAATTTTTTTATCCAGTGTGATATCCAGATATTTTCCTGCCCGGTATCCTTTCAGGGTACCGTCCACCTGTTTCAACACCAGTTCTTTTTCTTTCTCTGTTACATCATTGTTGTGATCTGCTACCGTTATCTTAATTTGAAGCAGCTCACCCGCTTTTATTGCCTTCTTTTCCTCTTTGGTCAACGGAATAATTTTTTTCAGTTCTTCGTAATCATTTAGAACCTTAACATTATATCCGCCCTCTTTTATGATTGTCTGAACTGCTTCCTCTGTCTTAGGCTCCTCCGGATTTTCTGGTTCTTCTGGTTCTTCCGGATCTTCCGGATCTTCCGGTTCTTCCGGATCCACTGATTCTTTTACTGCTTCTTCAAATACTGCCTGTGTTGCATCAGAGGTAATTGCTGTAATATTGTCATAGTAAATGGTTCCGCTTACTCTGCCGTCCACAACAGCCTCAGAATCACCAATGGCATTTACCCAAAGTCCAAAGGCTGTGATTTTTTCGCTGTCTCCCTGTAATCCACCCTTTGGATTTCCGGCAGTATCACGCTGGCAAAATTCACTAAATGGTATGGTTACTTTTAAAGGTCCTTTTGCAGATGCATAATCTTCGTACAGATTCAGATAAGTCTCATACACAACACCATTGGCGGTAAGCTGGACTACTACCTTCTGATTCTTTCCATCCGGCAGGGTATAGAAGGAAAGTGCATTGCAGCTGGACCAGTCTACTTCTTTGGAAATCGTAGCTCCTGCCCATCCGTCCGAAGTCTCATCATAGTAAAACTTCATGGCATAGTCTCCTTCAAATACAGTTCCATCTTCCTGACTTAAGGAAAGCTCTATAACACTTCCGCTTGCCTTGTTTGCTGCCCATTTTTGTGTCAGCAGAGAATTCACTCCGTAGTAATTTTCAAATCCATCAATCTGGAAAGGATCTTCTACCGGTGCCTGAATATTAAAGGTTGCATTGATTTCATCATTGGTTTTCCCATCAATCTTAAGCTCAATGGTTCCTACTACTGCTCCCAGCTTTTTCAGATTACTGCTGGTTAACTTGGCAGAATAATAGCCATTCTTGCCCGCAGAAGCTTTCAGTGTAATATCTTTCTTATCTCCATGAAGTACAAAGCTTACCTTGGTATCCTTGTTTCCATTACTTACTTTTGCCTGGAGAGCTGTCGCTTCCAAAATACGTGTTCCGGAAACCGGAGCAGTAATGAAGCCTATTGCCTTATTTGTGGTTGCAGATACCGTTACTGCCGGAATCTGCCCCAGAATACCCGTCTGATTTCCTGCAAAAATAGTTCTTCCATCATTAAAGAAACTCATAAAGTTGTCCATCATCTCGTGTCCATGCATGGTTCCGTTTTCATTATAGCTCTTTACGTAAGGAGTATAGAATCCATCCCGTTCTCCCCAGTTTGCCCAGAGCAGAAGGAAGGATGCATCAGAATCGTAAATGGTTTCAAGCACTTCATTGTACCAGTCTTTGTTTTCATTTCCGCTTCTCTTTAATACAGTGGTCTTGTCTCCCTCTGCTGTGTAAGAAGAAGCAACTCCTGTTTCTGTTACAGCTACCAGCTTGCCATGTTTCTGTGCAAATGCTTCTACCAGATTCAACTGTGCCTTCAGGCTGTTCAGCCATGCTGAGTTGTCTGCCGGAGGATCTGTATTGTACATATCAAATCCTACCATATCCACATAATCATCTCCCGGATAACGCACACCATATTCTTCTTCGTTGGCTGCTTCACTTCCAGGTCCATATACATAAAGGAAATTATCTATCCCCTTTTCGTCTCTTAAATATGTTACTGTATAACGGAAAATATTACGATATGTCTGGGCATCGCAGAATGCTGCGCCCCACCAGAACCAGCTTCCGGTACATTCATGGAATGGACGGAACAACACTGGTCCGTTTACCTGTGAAGCATAATCTGCCACCATATCCAGATATGCATTGTATACTTCGTTATACTGTCCTCCCGGCATAATCTGATTTGCCACATTTCCTGTCAGGACATTTGGGGTATACCCACTGAAATCATATTTTGCATAAGTTGCATCTGTGCTTGCATTAAAGTCTGCATTTTCCTTTACCAGAGAGAAGTTGGGCATATGAGCAGAGAGGGTTACAATTGCTCCATCCTGAATGTCGCGGTTTGTCAATTTTGCCGCTGCTTCTACATTTGCTTCTGCCTGGCTCTGTCCGGTTACATCAATCTCATTTGCAATCTCGTCATTATAACGTGAGGCACTGAATTCATTTCCTGTCAAAGAAAGGGTATCAATTCCAGTCATACCGGAAATAGAACCCGTTACATCTGCCGTATCGGAGGTGGTAAATCCGTCCCCTTTGGCTCCTGCTTTATGCCAGGTATCATTTTCATGTCCGAAAATAACACTGTCAGATTCTCCTACGGCTTTCAGGTATGCATATAATTTAGCTGTTTCAGCCGTTGCATTCTTATCTACCAGAGCCGCCGCAGAAGCAATGGATGTGGCTTCACTGGTTCCATCTGCTTTCTGGCTGGTAAGCGTTCCTCCATTAACAGAAAGACCGGTCTGATCATTTCTTCCAATAGTAGAATCCACACATACATCTTCCTCTGTCGCGGTACTTTTTAACAGAGTTACATTGTCAAAGTAAACAGGTCCCTGATAATCTGTGTTAACCCCTATTACATTTAAACCAAACTGCACTACATCTGTAGCTGTCTGAGGGTCAAAGTTCAATACCACCGGATATTTTTTATATGTTTTTCCACTGATGGTCACATCTTCCAGCTTATCCATATTTACGGTAGTATCGCCCTCCATCCCGCAATCAGAATATACTTTAATCTTGAAACCACCATTTGTCATGTTGGAGGTATCAAAGAAAAAGTCCATGGTCATACTGTTTACACCTGTCAAATCCATCGGCTGGGGGCTGTCGTATACTGCTACCGCCTGGCTCCAGTCATATGCCGGATCATTCCTATAGTCCAGATTCAGCTTCAGCATTCCCTGGTCAGCCTCTACGGTACCTCCGCCAGTGTACTGCCATTCCCAGCCTGCTCCATAGCTCCAGCCATCAATGCCCGTTTCAAAATCCCACGAAAGAGCTGCCTCTGCGGCTCCGCCTCCTTCTGCCGGAATAATTCTGGCATCCGCAACTGCAATATCACCGGTGTAATCACACTCATACCCTGCTAATTTCAGGGTAACTGCATTTACCTTACCTGTAACGGCATCTTCAAATGCCATATCGCCCCAGTCACCGGCTGCGTTATTTGCTTCTACTGTTCCGTCAAAGGCTGCTGATATCTTCGCCTGATAATAATCTGTTCCATTTATTGTAACTTTTTCCGTAAAGTCCACGCTGCCAGCTTCCGGAAAGTCTTTAGACTGTACCCAGTCCCAATCATCTCCAATACGCAAAACCACGCCTGCTTTTATACTGCCGGAAAATACCGGTAAGTTTCCTCCATCATCTGCCGGAATCAGCAGATTAAGCTCTACCTTTGTTCCAACCTTAGGTATCTCATCTGTTGTTAATGTTCCTACATCCTGAGGAGCCTGCTCGTCCCATGTACTGCTGGGATCAAACGAAAGATCCTCCCATTCCCCATCTAGAGTGTCTGCCGCCTGTACCTGGGATATATTTTCCACCCCCGGCACCTGCACATAAGTCATTGTCAGCGCTGCTACAAGCCCAAGAGCCAGCAGTCTCTTTACATACTTCTTTTTCACATTATCTCTCCTTTTTCCTTCTAAATTAGGTTCCTTTAATTATAATTAACCTTACTAAATTATAGTTTCTATATTTATTTTAGTCAATTAGAAGAGATAATTAATCTATTTTTTAGTTATTTTAACTTAATTTCCTCATTTTTTCTTTTATTTACCTTAGCGTTTTGTGCACTTTTGTTACTTAATCCAGGAAAGCGAAGGGGGTTTCCCCCTCCATATGAAGAAACTGCATCAGAAGATAGGCACACCGAACGGAAAGCCGTTCTTCTGAAAGAATACGTTCCGCTTCTTTTTTATCTACAAGAAGCACCTCGATATATTCGCTGTCCTCCTGAAATTTCTTCGTACTTTCTCCGGTTGCATATCCAAACACTGCTTTTCCCATTTCATCGGAAAAGCCGGGCGCAAGGAAAAATGCCCTGCGGTACATTTCCCTGCCTCCCTTGTAAACCTCAAACTCAAATCCTGTCTCTTCCTTCATTTCCCGTATAGCTGCCTCTTGTGCATCTTCGCCGGGATCTATCAGACCCGCCGGCAGCTCATATACATAATCTCCCACAGGATACCGGTACTGGCGAATCATCACCAGCTTTTCCGGCTCTTCCTTCCAAACCGGATAGATTACAATTCCTTCTGCTTCCAGCTGGCGGGTATTAATCTTTAGTTTTTCTTCTTTATTCCTGCTTACAAAGTAATAATCAAACATTTCCCCGCGGTAAGATACCGCATCTAAATGATACATATTTAAGAAACGGTTTTCCTGCAGTTTCTGCACCCCAATGTGTTTCTGCTTCTCCATACGTTCTCCTTATTTTCTACTAGGCATTCTGTGCCAGCAAATCCTCTTTCAGATGTTCCAGTTTCTCTTCTGCATCCTTCAGTGAAGATCCCTTTACTCCAAAGTAAAACTTAATCTTAGGCTCTGTTCCGGAAGGACGTACACAGCACCATGCATTATCACTCAGTTCATAGTACAGCACATTGGATTCCGGAAGTCCTGTGGCTGTTACTTTCCCAGTCTTCACGTCTTTTCTGGTGTCGGCCTTATAATCTCTTACTGCCAGAACTTCAAATCCACCCAGTTTTGCTTTTGGATTACTTCTCATTTCACCCATCATGCTTTGAATCTGAGCCGCACCATCAATGCCCTTTAAGGTAAGGGTTGCAAGTCCTTCACGGTAATAACCATACTTTTCATACATGTCCATCATGGCATCCCAGAGTGTCTTTCCCTGTGTCTTATAATAAGCTGCCACTTCACACAGCATCATAACTGCAACGCATGCATCTTTGTCTCTTGCATAGGTTCCCGCCAGACATCCGTAACTTTCTTCCAGTCCAAACACATAATTGTAGCTGTTCTGCTCTTCAAACCATTTAATCTGCTCCCCGATATATTTAAAACCAGTCAGAACTTCGATGAGTTCTACGTTATAATCAGCCGCAATTGCTTTTGCCATTTCTGTAGTTACAATAGTTTCTACCAGTGCAGGATTCTCAGGCATGGTTCCTGTCTTCGTACGCTCTCGTAAAATATATTCTGCCATAAGCATTCCCGACATGTTACCGGTAAAGCTTACATATTCCCCACTCTTAGTATCTTTACAATATACACCAAGGCGGTCTGCATCAGGATCTGTTGCCAGTACAATATCTGCATCCACTTCTTTTGCCAGCTTCAATGCCATTTCCCAAGCTTCTTCTGCCTCTGGATTTGGATAGCTTACGGTTGGGAAATTTCCATCCGGAAGTTCCTGTTCTTTTACTACATATACCTGTTCAAATCCCAGTTCTTTCAATACACGGCGCACCGGAACATTACCAGTTCCATGAAGAGGGGTATAAACAATCTTAAATTCCTTTGCTACCTCTTTGATAATCTCCGGATGGATACTCTGTGCTTTTAACTGCTCCATATAACGGTCATCCATCTCATCTCCAATTACCTGATAGAGGCCAGCCGCTACAGCTTCTGCTTCTTCCATGGTCTTCACCTTGGTAAACTCTGTTACTTTAGCTACTTCTGCCAAAATATTTTTATCGTGAGGAGGTGTAATCTGTGCACCATCTTCCCAATATACTTTATAACCATTGTATTCTCCCGGATTATGGCTTGCTGTAATTACAATTCCTGATACACAGTTCAGCTCTCTTACTGCAAATGAAAGTTCCGGTGTAGGACGCAGACCTGGGAAAATATAAGTTTTAATTCCGTTTGCATTGAGGCACAAAGCTGCTTCCTTTGCAAATTCCGGTGACATTCTTCTGGAGTCATATGCAATCGCAACTCCCTTATCTTGTCCCTGCTGGCTGATAATGTAATTTGCCAGTCCCTGTGTTGCCTGACGTACGGTATAAATATTCATTCGGTTGGTTCCTGCACCGATTATTCCACGCAGACCGCCGGTTCCAAATTCTAACGGACGGTAAAAACGATCTTCAATCTCTTTTTCATCTGTTAATGATTTCAGTTCTTCTCTGGTTTCCTCATCAAAATAAGTATCCTCACACCATTGTTTGTAAATTTCTTTGTAACTCATCTTATTCTCTCCTTTTTGTTTTATATTATGATTGGAGTTCCTTGAGCTTATAAAAAGCTCCTTTCTTCTCCATCAATTCCTTATAGTTTCCAAATTCCTCTAGTCCGCCTTTGCCCATTACTGCAATCTTATCTGCATCTCTTATGGTAGAAAGGCGATGCGCCACAATCAACGTGGTTCGGTCTTTCGCAAGTTCTCTGGTAGCTTCCTGTATCTGTTTCTCTGATATGGTGTCCAGAGCAGACGTCGCCTCATCCAGTATTAATATTTTAGGTTCTCTCGCAAAGGCTCTGGCAATAGAAATCCGCTGACGCTGTCCTCCGGACAAATTGCCACCGTGTTCCTGCACTCTGGTTTCCAACCCTTCCGGCAGAGATTCTATAAACTCTTTTAGGTTGGATGCCTCTACAATCTCCCAAAGTCTTTCTTCTGAAATCTCATCCTGTCCGTAGGTAATATTTTCCCGGATGCTTCCCTGAAACAAAATAGAGGTCTGAGGTACAACCGCAATATGTTTCCGGTAACTCTGCAGATTCAAGTCATTGATGTTGGCTCCATCAATAACAATGTTCCCTGCGTCCGCCTTCTGAAATCCAATTACCAGATTCAAAATTGTAGATTTTCCTACACCGGATGGCCCCACAAAGGCAATCGTCTCTCCTCGTTTTATCTGAAAAGATACATGTTCAAATACCGGCTCCGGACTGTCCTTGTATTGGAATGCAACATCCTGAAATTCCACTTTTCCCTGAATGTCTTTTACTTTCCCCTTCCGCCTGCTGTCCTCTACATCTGATGAAAGTAAAATATCTCCGATAGAATTTACCGATTCAAGACCTTTTGCAATAATAGGAAGCAGCGTAATAATGCCGGATACATTACTTACAATGGAGCCAAAATAGGTCTGATACATCACTACATCTCCAATACTGATAACCGACCTTGCCGCCAGATATCCGGTAAACGCCAGACACAGCACCTGAAATACCTGAAATGCCACCCAGCTTATGGACGAAAAGTAGGTTTGTATCAAATCCAGTTTCAACCCTTTATCTGCAACCGTTACAAGACGTTCTTCCATTCGGGAGGTCTCTTTCTTCTCCAGGGCATGGGCTCTGGTTACCGGAATCATTTCTACCATTTCCATTACCTGAACCGAGGTTTCTTCCATTTCTTTTCTAAAGTCTGCATTGTAGTTCTTAATCTTTCCTTTAAAGAACATCATAATTATCACAGCAATTGGAACAGTGGCTGCAAAAAACAGGAATACGGTCAGGTTCTTAAACACTACAATCCCCAGTGCCACTACAATATTCAGTATAATACTCAATAAACTAATAAACAACTGAGATGAAAGGGTTTCCACCTGCTCTACATCACGCATAATTTTGGACTGCAGCCTTCCTGACTCCATTTCCTTATGGTAAGAGATTGAAAGCTGCTGCAATTTTCTTACCATTGCACCTCTTAATTCCTTCTCCACATTCCGTATGGTTTTCGCATACAGCAGGGTATGGATGTAATTGGTCAGGATATTCTGCATTACCATAAAAATCATAAATGCAGTATTTAGCAATATAACCATTGCCGGATTCTCTCCGGGATTTGTTGCTTCATCTATAATATTGGCCGTTATAATGGGAAGTACCCATACCGGTGAATGTTTCATAACAAAGAATACAATCGAAAAAGCCAATTCCAGATAATGCCCCTTATAGAGTGCCAGCAATGTTTTTATACTGCTGCTTTGATTCCGCTGGAAAACCTCCTGAAAATCAGTGGTTTCCTTTCTCTTTCTGCCACTGCTCATAAAGTCTCCTTACCACATCCTGTGCAGGCTTTCCATAGATTTCATAGTCGCACATCTGCAATGCTTTTTTGCTGTTGTAAAGTCGATCCGTCCAGGACCAGAATGCCATTCCTTCAACCCATTCCCGCTTCTCACAAGCTTTCATCATGGTTTCAAACCACTGGGCCTGCTGCTGGGGTGCCGGTTCTCCTTTTACATTCCAGTCATTGGGAACATACATAGAATCCTCTACCGACATACATCCTGCTTCTGCAAAGAAAAACGGCTTTTGGAATTTCTTCACTACCTTTTCAATACGGTCTAACTGATTCTCCCAATCATCTACCGGATAATATCCACTGGATGAAATTACATCTACACAATCCCACCAGCTTACATTATGTTCCTGATATTTATCCGTATTATAGGATACCAGCCCATGAAATTCTGTCCGTATGGCTGCAATCAGCTTCCGCCACTCCTGTTCTCTGCGCTCTGCCATAACCATTTCACACCCTGCTATCAGCATTTCGCAGCCTGTTTCTTCTGCAATCTTAGCATAATGAAGCTGAAACTTTTCGTAAGAGGCAAACCAGTTTCCCCATTTCGCTTCACAGGGTACATCTTCATCAAAAAAGTTTACATAGGCCCGCCAGGTCCCATTTTTACAGTTTACGGTAGGTTTTAAAGCCACCCGCATTCCCAGACTCTTTGCATATGAAATCATTTCCTTTAATTCCTCATCTCCCATAGTGGCAGGCGAGTCGTAACATATTTCTTCTGAATAAGGTGTTTCCTGTAATCCATTTGGTACTAAAATTACAAAATTAGCTCCTGTAAGTTCCTTCATCTTTTCCAGACTTTCTCTGGTCTCTTTTCGGGAAAAACTCCCCTCTGCCGCAAATGGGGCAAATGTCATTCCACATATATAGTTCATCATTCTTCTCCTTTATTTTAATTTTCCGGGATATTTTACCTAAAAAAACCTTTTTATAACCCTATTTCATAATTAAATATAGCATTCCCTTGTTCTTCCTGCTATAATAATTTATTATAAAAATAGTATGAATCTATTTTGATTAAGGTGTCAAAAGGTATTTCGGCCACATAATACCTACGGATTGCTCCGCACTCCTAAAAACATTCGAAATCCATCCTATTATTACTTTTAATTTAAAAGGAGAAAGCTATGAATTCTTTATTTGAATATACAGACTCTTTAAATGCACCCTATGAATGCTTTTATGCCGACAGCGGTGAAAATATTTCTTTCCCTGTCCGCTCCCACTGGCATTATTTTATGGAAATTATCTATACTCAGGAGGGAAAGGGCGTTATGAGCTGCGACCAGAGCGCCTTTTATACCGAACCAGGCGATCTTGTTCTCTTCCCGCCCCGGACCATCCACAGCATTTATACCACCACCGACGTTCCACTGCGCTATGGGGTATTAAAATTTGATTTGGGCCAATTGTTTCCCGGTACAGATACTTCTTCCTCTACCTTTTCCGGCATTCATTTCCCAAGCCT
This sequence comes from uncultured Eubacterium sp., assembly GCA_964620885.1. Lineage (GTDB taxonomy): Bacteria > Bacillota > Clostridia > Lachnospirales > Lachnospiraceae > Petralouisia. Next base: position 408 of record CAZUKR010000017.1, on the reverse strand, counting down.
TTTTGCACATGCCATAGAAAACGAGAGCGCCAGCCTTCACCTTACCTCGGAACAACTGCGGCTCCTTCCCATAAAGGATATTATGGATCGATGCATCACCGAGATGGAACAGCAGCAATATGGATACCGTATGCTGATCCGTTCCTGCCTCCAGACCCTGCTGCTGGAAATTATTCGTATCTGGCGCGACAATGGATTTGATACAGATCAGGCCTTCTCCCTTCCGAGAAATGCTGATTCTATCTATTCGATTACAGAATACATTGATACTCATGCCCATCTTCCTTTAAAAGTAGAAGACCTAGCCGAACACTGCCACATGAGCTATTCCCATTTTGCTAAGGTATTTCGGGAAACTTACGGGCAGTCCTGCAAAAAATATATTGAGTTTATTCGAATCTGCAAGGC
>CAZUKR010000016.1:0-33828 GCA_964620885.1 uncultured Eubacterium sp. | reverse complement strand
TAAGAAAAAGAAACTTCTGTAACGATTGTAAAGTTCCTCGATGTTGTGGTATAATAGCTCAGAATATTGTAGAAAAATTGATGGAGGAACGAGATGGCAGCAATTGACCAGAAGAAAATTAGAAATTTTTGTATTATTGCACATATAGATCATGGAAAATCCACATTAGCAGACCGTATTATTGAGAAAACAGGACTGCTTACCAGCCGAGAGATGCAGGCACAGATACTGGATAATATGGAACTGGAACGGGAGCGTGGAATTACCATAAAGGCTCAGACAGTGCGTATTGTATATAAGGCAAAAGATGGAGAAGAGTACGTGTTCAATCTGATTGATACGCCGGGGCATGTGGATTTTAATTATGAAGTCTCCAGAAGTCTTGCTGCTTGTGATGGTGCAATTCTTGTTGTAGATGCTGCCCAGGGAATCGAGGCACAGACACTGGCAAATGTGTATCTGGCATTGGAACATGATTTGGATGTTCTTCCGGTTATTAATAAAATAGATTTACCAAGCGCAGATCCGGAACGTGTTATTGAAGAAATTGAAGACGTTATCGGACTGGAAGCACAGGATGCTCCAAGAATTTCGGCAAAGACAGGATTAAATGTAGAAGAGGTACTGGAACAGATTGTGGCTAAGATACCAGCCCCAAAGGGAAGTGCGGACAACCCTCTGCAGGCATTGGTTTTTGATTCTTTATACGATTCTTATAAAGGAGTGATTGTATTCTGCCGTATCAAGGAAGGAACGGTAAGGATAGGAACGACCATTAAAATGATGGCCACCGGTGCAACAGCAGGTGTAGTAGAAGTAGGGTATTTTGGTGCAGGACAGTTTATTCCATGTGAAGAATTAAGTGCAGGAATGGTAGGCTATATTACAGCCAGCCTTAAAAATGTAAGAGATACTCATGTGGGTGATACGGTGACCGATGCAGAACGTCCATGCAGTGAGCCTCTTCCGGGATATAAGAAGGTAAATCCAATGGTATACTGCGGAATGTATCCGGCAGACGGAGCAAAGTATCCTGACTTAAGAGATGCTCTGGAAAAGCTTCAGTTAAACGATGCTGCCCTTCAGTTTGAAGCAGAGACCTCCATTGCCCTGGGATTTGGATTCCGTTGTGGATTCTTAGGTCTGCTTCATCTTGAGATTATTCAAGAGCGTCTGGAGCGGGAATATAACCTGGATTTGGTGACTACAGCACCAGGAGTTATCTATAAGGTATATAAAACAAATGGCGAGGTGGTTGAACTGACCAATCCATCCAATTTGCCAGACCCCTCCGAAATTGATTATATGGAGGAACCTATGGTTCAGGCGGAAATCATGGTGACCAGTGAATTTATTGGAGCCATTATGGAGTTATGTCAGGAACGCCGCGGTATTTACAACGGTATGGAATATATGGAAGAGGGACGTGCACTTCTGAAATATGATTTGCCCCTGAATGAGATTATTTATGACTTTTTTGATGCATTGAAGTCACGTTCCAAAGGATACGCATCCTTTGATTACGAGATGAAGGAATATGTACGTTCTGAACTGGTGAAGCTGGATGTTCTGATTAATAAAGAAGAAGTGGATGCACTTTCCTTTATTGTGCACAGTTCCAGCGCCTATGAGCGTGGTAGAAAAATGTGTGAAAAATTAAAAGAAGAGATTCCAAGACATCTGTTTGAGGTTCCGATTCAGGCAGCGGTAGGTGGAAAGGTAATTGCCAGAGAAACCGTAAAGGCGATGCGAAAAGACGTACTTGCCAAGTGTTACGGTGGTGATATTTCCAGAAAACGTAAGCTTCTTGAAAAACAGAAAGAAGGAAAGAAGCGTATGCGTCAGATTGGAAACGTAGAAATTCCACAGAAAGCATTTATGAGTGTATTAAAACTGGATGATAAATAGAAAAAAGAGGGTGTTTATGGCAGGACACCTTCTTTTTTTACGTACTGGATGGAGAAAAATATGAAGAAAAAGAATCTGGAATTGTATCTGCACATCCCCTTCTGCATGCAGAAGTGCTGTTATTGTGACTTTCTATCTGCACCTTCCATGCCCCAGGTGAGGCAGGAATATGTAGAAAAGCTGCTGGAAGAAATAGAGGAGAAAGCGCCGGACTTCACGGAGTATAAAGTCAGCACTATTTTTTTTGGAGGTGGAACCCCCTCTTTATTAGAAGGGGAGCAAATGGAAGCCATTATGGAAAGGGTAATAAAGAAGTTTTCCATAACAGAAGATGCAGAGATTACCACAGAATGCAACCCCGGAACTCTGACAGCAGGAAAAGTTTCTTCTTATAAGAAGGCTGGTATAAACAGAATAAGCATTGGATTACAATCTGCCATTGACAGAGAGCTGAAGATGCTGGGGCGAATTCATACTTATGAGCAGTTTTTAAGTACCTATGATTTAATCAGAAAAGCAGGCATTCAAAATATAAACGTGGATATTATGTCTGCTTTGCCCGGACAAAAAACTTCAGATTGGGAGTACACCCTGCGGGAGGTTCTGCGGCTGAGGCCGGAACATATCTCCGCATATAGCCTCATTATTGAAGAAGGGACTCCTTTTTATGAGAAATATGAAGAGGATGAGCACAGAAGAGAAGAAGGCGATTCCCCTCTTTGGCTTCCGGATGAAGAGACAGAGCGGTCCATGTATTTATTGACTAAGAATATGCTCCTGGAAAAGGGCTATGAACGATATGAAATTTCAAATTATGCCAAAAAGGGAATGGAGTGCAGACATAATATAGGGTATTGGAGGAGAGAAAATTATCTGGGCTTAGGCCTTGGGAGTGCATCACTGATTGAAAATCAGCGTTTTTCCAATACAGAAAATCTGGAAGAATATCTCAATGGAACGTTTGAACCCCGGGAGCGGGAAGTGCTGGAACGGAAGCAGCAGATAGAGGAGTTTATGTTTCTGGGGCTTCGTATGATGAAAGGAATAAACAGAAGACGCTTTTGGGAAGTATATGGTGTAGAGATAGAAGGTGTTTATGGAGAAGTGCTGCAAAGAATGATAGGACAAGGACTGTTAAAGCAGCAGTCAGGAAGTATTTTACTTACGGAAGAGGGAATTTCTGTAAGTAATTATGTAATGAGTGAGTTCTTACTGGAGAAATGAAAGTAATGACAGTAGGAAGTGGAGTAAGCGGGGTTGTGACTTGAGACGTGTACGCCGGAAAAGTCCGTTGTCCTTTGTCCAACGTCCTTTCCCGGCTAGGGGCATTCGCCCCTTGCCCCTTCCATTCAGATGCTTTTTGTAAGCGGGGGTTGTGAATTGAGACGTGTACGCCGGAAAAGTCCGTTGTCCTTTGTCCAACGTCCTTTCCCGGCTAGGGGCATTCGCCCCATAACTCCCTCAGCCAGCTGTTTGTGTAAGCAAGCTTATAATTGATGTCTATGCCAGCAACTGAGACGTGTACGCCGGAAAAGTCCGTTGTCCTTTGTCCAACGTTCTTTCCCAGCTACGGGCATTCGCCCTTTGCCCCTTCCATCCGGATGCTTTTTGTAAGCAAGCTTACCAAGCATCTGAATGAAATGGGCACACGTCTCATTGCTTTTTAAAATCTTAAAAAAGTATAAAATATGGAAATAGTATTGACAATGAAAAATGATAGTGATATTTTAAATACATAAGTATTAGCACTCCAACAAGATGAGTGCTAACAAAGAAATAAAACAAGGAGGATGCAGATGCAGGAATTGGATGAGAGAAAAACGAAAATCTTAAATGCAATTATCCGAAATTATCTGGATACAGGCGAACCGGTAGGTTCCCGGACAATTTCAAAATATACGGATTTAAATCTAAGCTCTGCAACCATCCGAAATGAAATGTCTGATTTAGAGGAGATGGAATATATTGTTCAACCCCATACTTCATCAGGCAGAATTCCATCAGATAAAGGATATCGCTTTTATGTAGATAACCTGATGAAGGAAAAGAATGAGGAAGTTACAGAGATTAAGGAGTTCATGATTGAACACACAGAAAAGATGGAACAGGTCTTACAGCAGATGGCAAAGATGCTGGCGGCAAACACTAATTATACCGCAATGATAACCTCCCCGTCTTATCAGAGGAATAAAGTGAAATTTCTTCAGTTGTCTCAAGTGGATGACGACCAGATGCTGGCAGTCATTGTTATGGAAGGAAATATTGTAAAGAATAAAATGATTCCTACAGAGGAAGCCTTGGACAATGAGACATTATTGAAGTTGAATATTCTGTTGAATACAAGTCTTAACGGACTTTCGGTAGAACAGATTAATCTTGGAACTATATCAAAATTAAAAGAGCAGGCAGGTATTCACAGCAACATTGTGAATGATGTATTAGATGCTCTTGGAGATGCCATTCAGGAAGATGAAGATTTGGAGATTTACACCAGCGGTACTACAAATATCTTGAAATATCCTGAATTAAGCGATTCACAGAGCGCAAGCGGGCTGCTATCTGCATTTGAAGAAAAGCAGGAGTTAATCAGTCTGGTAAATAATACACTGGCATCAGAGGAAACAGGAATTCAGGTTTACATTGGAGATGAAACGCCTGTTCAAAATATGAAGGACTGCAGTGTGGTAACTGCCACATATCAGCTGGGTGAGGGAATGCAGGGAACCATAGGCATTATAGGTCCAAAGCGTATGGATTATGAGAATGTTATGAATAATCTAAAGACCCTGAAGGTTCAGTTAGATACTGTATTTAAGAAGCCCAAAAAGGAATAGAAAGGTGGTCATAAAATGGCGAAGGAAGAGATGATGAAGGACATAGATTTGGAAAAAGAAGGTGTGGAAATTACGGAAGAAGAAACTGCCGAAGCTGAAACAGCAGAATGTGCAGATGAAACCGTAGAAGTTACGGAAGAAAAGCCAGAAGAGTGCGAAGAGAAAAAAGGTCTTTTTAAGAAAAAAGAAAAGAAGAGTAAGCAAGACGAAAAGATGGAAGAGCTTACTGATCAGGTGAGACGTCAAATGGCTGAATTTGATAACTACCGCAAACGTACCGAGAAAGAAAAGACTCAGATGTTTGAAGTGGGAGCCAAAAGTGTTATTGAAAAAATACTTCCAGTAGTAGACAATTTTGAAAGAGGTCTGGCAGCAGTTCCGGAAGAGCACAAAGAAGATGCTTTTGTAGATGGAATCAATAAGATATACAAACAGATGATGACAGAACTGGAAGGTTTAGAAGTAAAGCCGATTGAAGCAGTTGGCACAGAATTTGATCCGGAATTTCACAATGCAGTAATGCAGGTGGAAAATGAAGAATTGGAATCCGGCGTAGTGGCACAGGAATTGTTAAAGGGCTATATGTACCGTGACACTGTGGTAAGACACAGCATGGTAGCAGTAGTGCAATAGCCGCAAATTCAGAATATAGTTCATTATCGAAGGGTGTTTAGTCCGGTAATAATGATATATATATAAGTTATATATGGCAGAAATGCTGACAATGTAGCAGGAAATTAATTTAGATAATCATAATTTATAGGAGGTCTCTATTATGAGCAAGATTATTGGTATTGACTTAGGAACAACAAACAGCTGTGTAGCAGTTATGGAAGGTGGTAAACCAGTGGTTATCGCCAATACAGAAGGAGCTAGAACAACACCATCTGTTGTTGCTTTTACAAAAACAGGCGAAAGATTAGTTGGTGAGCCAGCAAAGCGTCAGGCTGTTACCAATGCAGAAAAGACAATCTCTTCTATTAAGAGAGAGATTGGAACAGAGCAAAAGAGAAGTATTGACGACAAGAACTATTCCCCACAGGAAATTTCTGCAATGATTCTTCAGAAATTAAAAGCAGATGCTGAGAACTATTTAGGTGAAAAAGTGGATGAAGCAGTTATCACAGTACCTGCATATTTCAATGATGCACAGCGTCAGGCAACCAAAGATGCTGGTAAAATCGCAGGACTTGATGTAAAACGTATTATCAACGAGCCTACAGCAGCAGCTTTAGCTTATGGTCTTGATAATGAAAAAGAGCAGAAGATTATGGTATACGATTTAGGCGGCGGTACTTTTGACGTTTCCATTATTGAAATCGGTGAAGGTGTTATTGAAGTATTATCAACATCAGGAGATAACAAACTAGGTGGAGATGACTTCGACCAGAAAGTTACAGATTACATGTTACAAGAGTTTAAGAAAACAGAAGGCGTAGACCTTTCAAATGATAAGATGGCTCTTCAGAGATTAAAAGAAGCAGCAGAGAAAGCAAAGAAAGAATTATCCTCTGCAACTACAACAAATATTAACTTACCATTTATCACAGCAACTGCAGAGGGACCAAAACATTTTGACATGAACCTCTCCAGAGCAAAATTCGATGAATTAACACATGATTTAGTAGAAAGAACAGCAATACCTGTACAGAACGCATTAAAAGATGCAGGTCTCAACTCTTCTGAATTAGGTCAGGTATTATTAGTTGGAGGATCTACACGTGTTCCAGCGGTTCAGGATAAAGTAAAACAGATTACTGGAAAAGAACCAAGTAAAACCTTAAACCCAGACGAATGTGTTGCTTTAGGAGCATCCATTCAGGGAGGTAAACTGGCAGGAGATGCAGGTGCAGGTGAAATCCTGTTACTGGACGTAACTCCACTTTCCTTATCCATTGAAACTATGGGTGGTGTTACAACAAGATTAATTGAAAGAAATACTACCATTCCTACAAAGAAAAGCCAGATATTCTCAACTGCAGCAGATAACCAGACAGCAGTTGATATCAATGTAGTGCAGGGTGAAAGACAGTTTGCAAGAGATAACAAATCTTTAGGACAATTCAGACTGGATGGAATTCCACCAGCAAGACGTGGTGTACCTCAGGTAGAAGTAACTTTTGATATTGATGCAAACGGTATTGTAAATGTATCTGCAAAAGACTTGGGAACAGGAAAAGAACAGCACATTACTATTACAGCAGGTTCTAACATGTCTGATGGTGATATTGATAAGGCAGTAAAAGAAGCGGCAGAATATGAAACACAGGATAAGAAGAGAAAAGACGCAATTGATACCAGAAATGATGCGGATTCCTTTGTATTCCAGACAGAAAAAGCACTGGAAGAAGTAGGAGCTAACATCGATGCGAATGATAAAACAGTAGTAGAAGCTGATTTGAAAGCATTAAAAGATATGGTAGAAGCACATCCAAACCCAGAAGAAATGACAGAAGATCAGGTTGGCGAAATGAAAGCTGCAAAAGAAAAACTGATGGAAGGTGCACAGAAATTATTTGCTAAGATGTATGAAAATACACAGGGAGCCGCAGGAGCAGGACCAGGTCCAGATATGGAAAATGCATCCTACAGCAATGCAGACGACGATGTGGTAGATGCAGATTATAAAGAAGTATAAACTGTAGCCACCTTACGAAATTATTCACTAGTAAAATTTAGGAGCCATATTAGAAGAGAACTTCTAATATAGCTCCTTACAGTGTAAGAGGGAATTTAAATCATGGCAGAACAAAAAAGAGATTATTATGAAGTCCTGGGCGTTGATAAAAATGCAGATGATGCGACTATCAAAAAGGCTTATCGGCAGCTTGCAAAAAAGTATCATCCGGATATGAACCCCGGAGACACAGAGGCGGAAAAGAAATTTAAGGAAGCATCAGAAGCATATGCTGTACTAAGCGATTCAGAGAAAAAACGCCAGTATGACCAGTTTGGTCATGCTGCATTTGATGGTGGTATGGGCGGCGGAGCAGGCGGATTTGACTTTTCCGGTATGGAGGCAGACGCCATTCTGCAGACAATGGTCCCAGAAAAGGAGCGAATCTGCGTGCAGTTGTCCGCATCTCATTTGAAGATGCGGCTTTTGGGTGCGAAAAAGAAATTGAAATTACATTAAAAGATGATTGTGCTACCTGCCATACCACAGGAGCGAAACCGGGAACTTCACCGGAAACATGTTCCAAATGCGGCGGAAAAGGAAAGGTGGTTTATACACAGCAATCCTTCCTTGGAATGGTACAAAATGTTCAGACCTGTCCTGATTGTCAGGGAACTGGAAAAATTATCAAAGAAAAATGTCCGGATTGTCGTGGAACTGGTCATATTGCAAGCCGTAAGAAGATAAAAGTTAAAATTCCGGCAGGAATTGACAATGGGCAGAGTGTAAGAATACGTGATAAAGGTGAGCCTGGAACCAATGGTGGACCAAGAGGAGATTTATTAGTAGAAATAAATGTATCCAGACACCCTATTTTCCAGCGTCAGGATATGAATATCTATTCTACTGCACCGATATCTTTCGCACAGGCTGCACTGGGCGGGGAAGTGCGTATCAACACCATTGACGGAGATATTTTGTATGATGTAAAACCAGGAACTCAGACAGATACCAGAATTCGTCTGAAGGGAAAAGGAATTCCATCTCTGCGTAATGCGTCCGTACGGGGTGACCATTATGTTACATTAGTCGTTCAGGTACCCACAACCTTAAATGAAGAAGCAAAAGAGGCACTTCGCAAATTTGATGATGTAAGCGGACAATCCTTAAAAAAGCAGGATGGTTCAGCAGGTACTCAAAAGCATGGGAAAAAGAAAGGATTCATGGATAAGATAAAAGAATCCTTTGAAGATAACTAAATAGATACAGCGAAAAAGACTTGTGAAAATACTTTTATGTAGGTATTTTTTACAAGTCTTTTCATTTTATATAAGGAAAGGTGTAAAACCTATTGACAAGCTAGGGAATAGAAAATATAATAGCTGATGTATAAATGCATATAGAGAAAGGATATTACGAAATGAATATAAAGGAAGAGATACAGAAGCTGAAACAGGAAAAGGACTTTGCCATTTTGGCTCATTATTATGTAGATGGAAAAGTGCAGGAAATTGCAGATTATGTGGGAGATTCTTATTATCTGAGCAAGGTAGCAACTAAGATACCCAACAAGAATATTCTGTTTGCCGGTGTTTCCTTTATGGGAGAGAGCGCAAAGATATTAAATCCTCAGAAAGAGGTTTATATGGCAGATGCTACGGCAGATTGTCCTATGGCACATATGGTTGATACAGATACAATAGAACAGGTAAGAAGTGAGTATGAAGATGTTGCGGTGGTATGTTATGTAAATTCAACAGCGGAAATAAAAACAATGTCAGATGTTTGTGTAACCTCATCCAATGCCATTCATGTGGTAAAAAATCTTCCCAATAAGAGGATATTTTTTATTCCGGATAATAATCTTGGGCATTATGTAGCCCAGCAGGTACCGGAAAAAGAGTTTATTTTCCATGATGGATTTTGTCATGTACATAAAAGTATAGATATTAACTTACTGTGTAAAGCCAAAGAGATGTATCCAGAGGCACAGGTTCTGGCACATCCGGAATGCACTATGGATGTTTTAGATAAGGCGGATTTTGTAGGAAGCACCTCACAAATCATAGATTATGCCACAGAAAGCAGTGATGATAAATTTATTATATGTACAGAAATGGGAATTTTTTATGAGCTGTCCCAGAAAAATCCCAGTAAAAAATTCTATTCTGTAGGGCATAGACAATTTTGTCCCAATATGAAAAAGATATCAATAGAAAAAGTAGTAGAAGTACTGAGAAAACCAGTAAATAAAGTGGTTGTAGACCAAAAGACCATTGAAAAAGCAACGCTGCCATTAGAGAAAATGTTAGAGCTGGCAGAAAGGTAATATATATTCTGGTTGCCATTTATCTCCATATATCGTATAATTACGTCAAATAGTGACTTGACGTTTAAATCTGGATAGGAGGGGTCCTGTCTGTATAGGTAAAGGAGGCAGAATAATGAGTCAGCCCGGTAGAGCAACAACCAAATGGCTGTTTCAGGATACTGTAAAAGGGGAATATCAGAGGCAGGATTTGTGGAAAGAGGAACAGAAGCTTGCAGAAGAGAGACGTAAATTAGAACAGGAAAAGAAAGAATTTCTCTGTAAACAGCAAATAGAGGAGAGACGTCTTTTGCAGGAGTCCCATTTGTTTGAAATGAAGTGGAAAATATTGGAAACCGAACTGCAGAAGCTGGCCAAAGATAAGCAAGACGTGGAGCAGCAGAAGGAGCAGTATTACAACACTTCCAAGGACAGTTCTTTTATGGGAGAACATTGTCTGAAGTCTGTGAAAAGTGAGTTGTTTTTTTCAGGTGTAGGGAGTCAGGGGGCTTTAAAAAAGCGATATAAGGATTTAATTAAAATATTTCATCCGGATAATATGGATGGGGATACCTATACCATTCAGGAAATCAACAGAGAGTATGACAATTTAAAAAGAGCATTTGAAATATAACAGACTAGTGTCGCATGATGGCGGCATTAGTCTTTTTTTGTCAATAATACATACTATTCAGAAAAAATTAAGAAAATCATTAAAAAAAGGTAACTGAAATCATTTACAATGTATAAGTGAAGGAAGTGATAAAAAGAAAATGAATCATATATTGGAATATTTAGAAAAATCAGCAGCGAAATATCCAGATAAGACAGCTTTTGCGGATATAGAGAATGCCTGTACTTATAAAGAATTGCAGGAGAGGGCCAGAAGGATTGGCAGTGCACTGATAAAAAGGGTTCCGCCGGAAACCCCGGTTGTAGTATTTATGGATAAGAGTGTAGATGCAATTGCGGCATTTCTGGGAATTGTATATGCCGGCTGCTTTTATGTCATGCTGGATACGAAACAGCCCGCCCTACGATTGAATCAGATTATGGAAACATTAGAATACCCTTTTGTGGTGACAGGGTGCCGGTATGAAAAAGAAATTTCTGTATTGGATAAGGATACAGAGGTTCTCCAAATAGAAGAACTGGAAAACGAAGAGATAAGGGAAGAAAGACTTAATAAGCGAAGAAAAGCTTTTACAGACGTCATGCCTTTGTATGGCATATTTACATCTGGTTCTACCGGAAGTCCCAAAGGGGTACTGGTAAGCCACCGGTCGGTGGTGGATTTTATAGAATGTTTTACGGAGTTGTTTGGTATTACTAAAGAGGATGTAATTGGAAACCAGGCTCCTTTTGATTTTGATGTATCCGTAAAAGATATTTATAGTACTCTGAAAACAGGAGCAACCATGGAAATCATTCCAAAGCAGTTTTTTTCCTTTCCCACAAAGCTTCTGGACTTCTTATGTGAGAGAAAAGTGACTACGTTAATTTGGGCAGTATCCGCCCTGTGTATGGTCAGCAGATTAAATGGATTTGATTATAAAGTTCCAAAGAGCATAAATAAAGTATTGTTCAGCGGAGAGACAATGCCGGTAAAGCAGCTTAATATCTGGCGTACATATCTGCCGGAAGCCATGTATGTAAACCTTTATGGTCCTACGGAAATTACCTGTAACTGCACTTATTATATACTAGACAGAACCTTTCAGCCGGGAGATACCATTCCAATTGGACAGGCATTTCCAAACGAAAAGGTTTTTCTTCTGGATGAAAAGGATATGCTGGTAACAGAACAGGGACAAAAAGGAGAAATCTGTGTAGGGGGAACAGCCCTTTCCTTAGGATATTATAATAATCCCCGGCAGACGGAACAGGTATATGTGCAAAATCCCTTAAATCACTGTTATATGGAGCAAATATACAGAACGGGGGATATTGGATATTACAATGAACAGGAAGAACTGTGCTATACAGGCAGAAAAGATTTTCAAATTAAACATATGGGACACCGGATTGAACTGGGCGACATAGAAGCGGCACTGGAACGAATTTTAGAAATTAGAAGGGTCTGCTGTATTTTTGATGAAAAAGGATCGAAAATAATTGCTTTTTATGAGGGAGATATTGAAAAAAGAGAGATGGTCAAAGAGCTAAGACAGCAGGTTCCCGCATTTATGGTTCCAAATGTGTTTCGAAAAATGGAACTATTACCCATAAATAAAAATGGAAAGATTGATCGGAACGGATTGAAAAATGCATACAAGGAGGAACAGGAGTGAAACCGGAAACGATAGAGAAAATAATAAAAGAATACGGAACGCCCTCTTATGTATTTAATATGGACTGCCTAAGAGAGCGGGTTAGAAGGATAAGTTCGCTGTTAAAAGAATATGAAATTACCCTTTGTTATGCAATGAAAGCAAATCCGTTTCTGGTATCCGTTTTAAAGGAAGAGACAGAGTGTCTGGAAGTATGTTCTCCGGGAGAATTCAGAATCTGCGAAAGGGAACAGGTTCCCATGGACAGGCTTGTAATATCCGGAGTGAACAAGGAGCCGGAAGATATTTGCAGAATGGTAGAAACCTATGATGGAAAAGGAACATTTACCATAGAATCCAGAAGACAGATGGAACTTCTGGCAGAATCTGCAAAAAAGGCAGGGAAACAATTGTCTGTGCTGATTAGACTTACCAGCGGGAATCAGTTTGGAGTAGAAAAGAAAGAAGCCGAAAGGATGCTGGCAGAGCGGGAAAACTATCCCCAGCTTTATTATAAAGGAATTCAGTATTATTCCGGAACACAGAAAAAGAAGTTATCCATAATGGAAAAAGAATTAGAAGAGTTAGATGAGTTTTGCAGTGACGTAAAGAAAACCTTGAACTTTGATATAGAAGAGCTGGAATATGGACCGGGATTCTTTGTATCCTATTTTCAGAAAGAAGCAGAGGAAGAGGGGGAAATCCTGCTAAAAGAATTTTGCCGGAAAGCAGCAGGATTAAAATTTAAGGGAAAAATCATTCTGGAAATGGGAAGATATCTAGCTGCCCCATGCGGCAGCTATCTGACATCCATCGTAGAAAGAAAAGAGAATGCAGGACAGATATTTGGAATTGTAGATGGAGGTATTCATCATCTGAATTATTATGGACAAACCATGGCAATGAAAATACCGTATTTTTCACATGTTTCCAGAATGGAACAAGGTCAGGAAAGAAAGGAAGAGAAATGGAATATCTGCGGGTCCTTATGTACCGTGGCAGATGTGATTGTAAAACAGCTTCCATTAACCGGAGCAGAGGTGGGTGATATTCTCGTGTTTAAGAAAACAGGAGCATATTCTCCCATGGAAGGAATCAGCTTATTTCTAAGCAGGGATCTTCCTAAAATTCTGTTTTATTCAAAAGAGCAGGGGGTAGAACTGATCCGGGACAGTAAAAAGACAGATGAAATAAACAGCAGAAATTAGAGCATGACAGAAAAGGAAGGAAGAAATTATGGAAAAATTATTAGAAATTCTGGAGGACATTCAGCCAGATGCAGATTATGAAAGTTGCGAAACGTTAATTGATGATGGAATACTGGACTCTTTTGCAATTCTATCTATTGTCAGTGAGTTACAGGATGAGTTTGATGTGATTATTACTCCGGCAGAGATTATTCCGGAGAACTTTAATTCTGCCAAAGCATTGTGGGCCATGGTAGAAAAATTACAGAAGGAAGCTTAGGAACGGGGGAAATACTATGTCACTTGTTTCTATGGAGTTTTTGCTGTTTGTAGTATTTGCAGCAGCAGGATATTATCTGATTCCTAAAAAATATCAATGGGTATGGCTGCTGGCATTCAGTTATCTGTATTACATGAGCGGTGGAATCAAAATAACCTTTTTCCTATTATTTTCCACCATCACAACGTATACAGGCGGTAGATTTCTGGAGTTGGCCGGCAAAAATGGGACAGATAAAAAAGCAGTAAAACGGAAGAAAAAAGGTATCTTAATCAGTATTCTTATGCTGAATTTTGGAATGCTTGGGATATTAAAATATACAAATTTTGCAATTCACACCATAAATGATTTGTTTCATACTGGATATGGTGACATGAATCTTCTGCTGCCCCTTGGAATTTCTTTTTATACATTCCAGTCCATGGGATATATTTTAGACGTATATTGGGGACGATGTGAAGCAGAGAAAAATCTCGGGAAGTTTGCATTGTTTGTATCCTTCTTTCCGCAGATTTTACAAGGCCCTATTGGAAGATACAGCAAACTGGCAAAGCAGCTGTATGCAGAACATGATTTTTCTGCCCGGGATACAGAGTTGGGAATCCAACGGATTTTATGGGGATTTTTTAAGAAAATGGTTATAGCAGACAATGCAGTCATTTTTGTAGATGCCATATTTGGTCAGCCCGAATTATATAATGGGCTTAGTATTGTTGGCGTTTTGGCATACAGCGTTCAGCTGTATTGCGATTTTTCCGGTGGAATGGATGTGGTAATTGGTATTGCAAGAATATTTGGAATTCAGCTGGATGAGAACTTTAAGCGTCCGTTTTTTGCAGTTTCCATAACAGATTTCTGGCATCGGTGGCATATTACACTGGGAACATGGATGAAAGACTATGTATTTTATCCGGTGTCCTTATCCGGCTGGATGAACCGCTTTTCTAAGCTTGCCAAAAAAGTGTTAGGAAAACAGATGGGAAGAACGCTGCCAATCTGTATTGCCAATCTTATTGTATTTTTCTTGGTTGGTATCTGGCATGGAGCCGCATGGAAATTTATTGCATATGGAATGTACAACGGAATTATTATTGCATTCAGCGGACTGATGGCGCCAGTATACCGAAAATGGAAAAAGCACCTGCATATTAATGATAAATCAGCAGGATTCCATTTGTTTCAGATCATGCGAACCTTTTTGCTGGTAAATATCAGCTGGTTCTTTGACAGAGGAGCAGACATACATACTGCACTGGTGATGATGAAGAATGCAGTGACACATTTTGATTTAAGGCAGATTGTAGATCCGGGAATCCAGATAGGAGATGCCGGAGGAATGACGTACACTTTGGTAGCACTGACTGTTATAATTGCAGGGTGTCTTGCAGTGTTTTCTGTAAGTGTTTTACAGGAGCAGGGAACAGAAGTAGGCGAGGTCATTCAAAAAAGGTGTCCTGCTGTAAGAATTGCATTATATGTCATAATATTTTTTGTACTTCCAGCATTGGGACAGCCGTCTGGGGCAGCAGGAGGTTTTATTTATGCACAGTTTTAAAAGAATAATAAGAGTAGTGGCAGTAATTATTGTAATCCTGTGTATAACGCTGCTAAATAAAGGACTGAATTACGGATTGATTCCCTATAGTTATGTAAGAATTATGATGAAGGATTTACAGACACAAACCTATGATGCGGTGATTATAGGCACCTCCCATGGATTAAGCGGAATCAGTCCTAAGATAATAGAAGAAGAAACAGGAGAAAAGAGCATCAATCTGTGTATGGGAGGAGAATACCCCAAAGATGCTTATTATATGCTGAAAGAAGCAGTGCGTCATCATGTTCCCAGAAAGGTAGTATATGAACTGGATCCGGGATACTGGTGTACACAGGAATCTCAGAAGGGAGATTTTAACCGGATTTATTATGAAATGCCCTGGTCAATGGTAAAGCTGGAGTATTTTGTCCAAAAGACCATGAAAGCGGATTTCAGGGCGACCTTATTTCCATGGTTTTATTATAGAAGTCAATATAAAGAGATGCCCCATATTATAAGTGGAAAGCAGAGCAGTACTTATAAAAACTATGGGACAGAACCTTTCCGAAATCCTGGTCAGTCCTATGAAGACGGCTTTATAAAAAGGAATGAATTTTTGGGAGAAAAATCACAGGAGAATCTGGTGCTTTGGGATGAAACACTGCTTCAGCAGGAGGCGGTAGCATATTTTGAAAAAATGGCAGAATTCTGTAAAAAGAAAGGGATTGAATTTACCGTAATTACTACACCCGTTCCTGCGGAAGCACTGGCAGAGCATCTGGAATATGAAAAAGCGGACCGGTATTTTGCGGAGTATCTGAAAGAACAGGGAATCTCATATTATAATTATAACGAACCCAAACATAAGATAGAAAATTTAGATATAAGCTTAAATGCCTTTACCGATTACGAGGGACATATGTCCTGGAAACAGGCGGAGATGTTCAGCCGGAAGCTTTCCGAAGATTTATGGTAAGGGATACCAGATATTTATAGCGCAGTACAGTAAAGAGAGCTTCCCACCTCAAGACCGGGGTGGGAAGCTCTCTTTCAGTATGCAATAATACGTTTTTGTTGATTTTTATATAGTATTATGGTATTATTATGAATAGTTTTGTCCGATTTAAAAGGTTGAAAGTTTAAGAATAAAGAGGGAAAGAGAATGAAGTGGAGTAAGTATACCATTAAAACCACAACGGAAGCAGAAGATTTTATCAGCAGCATGCTGGCAGATTTAGGGGTAGAAGGTGTGGAAATTGAAGATAATATACCATTATCACTGGAAGATAAGGGAGAGATGTTTATCGATATCCTTCCGGTACTTCCGCCAGATGAAGGAATCGCCTATATCAGCTTCTTTCTGGATTCTGAAGGAGAGAATGAAGCACTTATTTCTCAGGTCAAAGAGGAACTGGAAGAGCTCCGGACGTTTGTAGACGTGGGAGAAGGAACCATTACAGAAAGTATAACAGAGGATGAGGACTGGATTAACAATTGGAAGCAGTATTTCAAATCCTTTTTTATTGACGATATTTTTATCAAGCCTACCTGGGAAGAAATGCCGAAAGAACATTCCTATGAATGTGTAATCGAAATCGATCCGGGCGCCTCCTTTGGGACAGGAAAGCATGAAACTACACAGCTTTGTATCCGTCAGCTTCGTAAATATATGAAGGATGGAGATAAAGTTCTGGATATTGGATGCGGAAGCGGAATCTTGTCCATTATCTGCCTCAAGTTGGGCGCAGGTCATGTAACAGGAACAGATATTGATTTAATCTGTATGGATTCTGCAAGGGAAAATATGAAGGTAAATGGCCTGTCCCACCAACAATCAGACTTCTACCATGGAAATCTCATCGATGATAAAGGACTTCAGGAAAAAGTAGGAACGGAATGTTACGATATCGTGGTTGCCAATATTTTAGCAGAGGTAATAATGCCAATGGCGCCGATTGTTCCCCCAAGACTGAAAAAGGGCGGGCTATTCATTACCTCTGGGATTATTGATTTCAAAGAGCAGCAGGTAAAAGAGGCAATGGAAGCTCAGGGATTAGAAATTCTTGAAATTAACCATCAGGGTGAATGGGTAAATATTACAGCAAGAAAGAATTAAGCAGGAGAAATACATGTTTCAGTTTTTTGTAGAACCAGAACAAATAGAGTCAGAAAGAGTAATCATTACAGGCAGTGATGTAAATCATATAAAAAATGTACTCAGAATGAAGACAGGAGAACAGGTACGCATCAGTGACAACTGCGGCGGAGATTATCTGTGTGAAATTATCCAGATTACCACAGAGCAGATAGAACTAGAAGTGCGGGAAATCTGTGACAATACAGAACTTCCAGTAAAAATTACATTGTTTCAGGGACTTCCTAAGAGTGATAAAATGGAACTGATTATACAAAAGGCAGTGGAGCTGGGAATAAGTGAAATTGTACCGGTTGCCATGAAAAACTGTGTAGTAAAACTGGATGAGAAGAAAACAAAGACCAAACTGAACCGTTGGCAGACCATTGCAGAAAGTGCGGCAAAGCAGTCAAAACGCAGTGTAATTCCAAAAGTATGTGAAGTAATGAACTTTGTACAGGCAGTTGAAAAGAGCCGGGACATGGAAGTAAGGCTGGTGCCTTATGAAAATCAGCGGGGAATGGCACATACAAGAGAAGTTTTCAAGAACATTGAGAGAGGTTCTCAAATTGGAATTTTCATTGGACCAGAGGGCGGATTTTCTCCTCAGGAAATTGAACTGGTGGGGGAAGGTATGGAATTGATTTCTTTAGGAAATCGTATTTTAAGAACGGAAACAGCAGGGATTGCCACACTGGCAATGCTGATTTTTGCAATAGAAGATTAGAAAGAGTGATAGAATGGAAGTATATTTTGATAATTCAGCTACAACAAAATGCTCTGAAACAACAGCAGAGCTTATGAAGAAAGTTCTAATGGAAGAATACGGGAACCCCTCTTCTCTTCATTTAAAAGGTGTAGCAGGAGAGTCCTATCTGAAAGAAGCCAGAAGCAGAATCTGTAAAACCTTAAAAATCAATAACGCGGAACTGATTTTTACATCTGGTGGAACAGAATCCAATAATCTGGCAATTATCGGATCTGTCATGGCAAACAAACGCAGCGGAATGCATTTGATTACTACAAAGATAGAACACCCGGCCGTTTTAAGTCCCATGAAGTTTTTAGAAGAACAGGGATTTACGGTGACCTATCTGGATGTGGATGAATATGGTCTTATTTCACTGGAAGAACTGAAGCAGGCAGTGACCCAGGAAACGATTCTGGTCTCTATCATGTATGTTAATAATGAAATCGGGGCTGTAGAGCCAGTGGAAGAGGCAGCAAGAATTGTAAAGGAAAAGAATCCCAACACGCTATTTCATGTAGATGCTATTCAGGCTTATGGAAAGTATCAAATTTATCCAAAACGAATGAATATTGATATGATGTCAGTCAGTGGCCATAAGATTCACGGACCAAAAGGTATTGGATTTTTATATGTAAGGGAAAAAACGAAAATAAAGCCTATAATACATGGCGGCGGACAGCAGAGAGGGATACGTTCCGGAACCGAGAATGTGCCGGGAATAGCCGGAATGGGACAGGCAGTGCTGGAAGCATATGAGAAACTGGAAGAGAAGCAGAGTTACCTTTATGAGTTAAAAGAAGCTTTTGTAAAAGGAATCCAAGAAATGGAATGGGCTTATATTAATGGAAAAACAGGAACAGACAGCGCACCTCATATTGTAAGTGTAAGCTTTGACGGTGTCCGCAGTGAGGTATTGCTTCACACCCTGGAAGACAGAAAAATTTATGTATCTGCTGGCAGTGCATGTGCTTCCAATAAGCCGGCAGTCAGTACTACATTACAGGCAATGAAAGTAAAAAAACAGTATCTGGATACTACGATTCGGTTTAGTTTCTGTCCGGAGAATACCATGGAAGAAGTTCAATATTGTCTGGATACCTTAAAAGAAGTGGTTCCTATGTTGAGAAAATATACGCGGCGTTAGAAAGGAAAGAATATGTTTAAAGCATTTTTGATTAAATACGGAGAAATTGGAACCAAGGGAAGAAACCGCCATCTGTTTGAAGATGCGTTGGTTCATCAAATAAAATATGCCTTAAAGTCAGTGGATGGTGAATTTCTTATTACCAAAGAACAGGGACGTATCTATATAGAGACTCTTAGTGCATATGACTATGAAGAGACCATGGAAAGTCTGCAGCGTGTATTTGGAATCGTAGGCATTTGTCCTGTGGTTCAGGTAGAAGATGAAGGATTTGACAAACTGGTACAGGATGTCATTGACTATATGGACAAACGTTATCCAGATAAAAAGAAAACCTTTAAGGTAAACGCAAGAAGAGCCAGAAAAAATTATCCCATGAATTCTATGGAGCTGAATGCAGCACTGGGAGAAAAGATTCTGAATGCATTTCCGGAAATGAGTGTAGATGTACACAAACCGGATATTATGTTAAATATTGAAATTCGCAAACAGATTAATATCTATTCAGAAGTAATTAAAGGACCCGGAGGAATGCCGGTAGGCACCAATGGAAAAGGAATGCTGCTCTTATCCGGAGGAATTGACAGTCCGGTAGCAGGATATATGATTGCTAAACGAGGCGTAAAGCTGGATGCAGTATATTTCCATGCACCGCCTTATACCAGTGAACGGGCAAAACAAAAGGTAGTGGATTTAGCCAAAATTGTGGCAAAACATACAGGTCCTATTTACCTGAAGGTGGTTAATTTTACGAATATCCAGTTGTATATATACGAAAAGTGTCCACATGAAGAATTGACCATTATTATGCGCCGATATATGATGAAGATTGCAGAACACTTTGCAAAGGAAACAGGTTCTCTGGGACTGATTACCGGAGAGAGTATAGGACAGGTGGCGAGCCAGACCATGCAGTCATTGGCAGCAACCAATGAGGTATGCTCTATACCGGTATATCGTCCGCTGATCGGATTTGACAAGCAGGAAATTATAGAAGTATCTGAGAAGATTGGAACTTATGAAACATCTATTTTACCATACGAAGACTGCTGTACTATTTTCGTGGCAAAACATCCAGTGACAAAGCCGAATATCAATATTATCAAGCGCTCTGAAACAAAGCTGGAGGAAAAGATTGATGAGATGATAAAGGAAGCCATTGAAACGGCAGAGACCATTGTTGTAGAAGCAGAATAAAAAAAACCCCATGGAGTAAATTCCATGGGGAGTTGAAACTGAAATTTAAACGATGTAAGGTTTTAAGAGTTCTAAAATCTCGTCCATACCTGCCTCAGAATCAGAATGAATTGCTAAATCGATTGGTTTGGATAAATCCAAGCTGAAAATACCCATAATGGATTTTGCATCGATGACATATCTTCCGGAAATTAAATCAAAGTCAGTTTCAAACTGAGTGATTGCGTTTACGAAAGATTTAACTTTGTCAATGGAGTTTAAAGATATTTGTACTGTTTTCATGTAAAAAGCCTCCTTAAATTATATTGTTATTATATTTGAAAGATTTATCAAATATTTTCTTAATAGTATCGTCTTTTCATTGAAAAGTCAATAGCACCATAACCAATTTACAGTGAGAAATAGAGTGGATTTTTCGGCAGATTGACCTTAAAATTTAGCGAGAAAAAGCAAAGGAATTAAGAATTATGAAGAAAGCAGCATTACACAACCTGGGCTGCAAGGTAAATGCATATGAAACAGAGAGTATGCAGCAGATGTTGGAAACAGCAGGGTATGAGATTGTTCCCTTTGACCGGAAGGCAGATGTATATGTAATCAATACCTGTTCTGTCACCAATATTGCAGACCGTAAGTCCAGACAGATGATACACAGAGCCAAAAGAATGAATCCAGACAGTGTGGTAGTGGCAGCAGGATGTTATGTTCAGACCTCCAAAGAGCAGGCACAGGGAGATGAATCCATAGATATTCTGATTGGGAACAATAGAAAGCATGAGCTGCCATCCTTACTGGAGCAATTTTTTACCGGTGAAAATACAAAAGAAATGGATGTTACAGACATTGCAGCAGACAGTTCTTATGAAACATTGAGTTTGAGTAAGACGGCGGAACACACCAGAGCCTTTATTAAGGTACAGGATGGCTGTAATCAGTTCTGCAGTTATTGTATTATACCTTATGCAAGAGGAAGAGTAAGAAGCAGGGAACTTTCAGATGTGGTAAACGAAGTCAAGACCCTTGCGGGAAATGGATACCGGGAAGTAGTATTAACAGGAATTCATCTGAGCTCCTATGGAGTGGACATCAATGACAATCTCCTTCATCTTATAAAAGTGGTTCATAAAATAGAAGGGATTGAGCGAATACGTCTGGGATCTTTGGAACCTAATATTGTAACGGAAGAATTTGCAGAGGAATTATCAAAGTTATCCAAGGTCTGCCCTCATTTTCATCTATCACTGCAGAGCGGTTGTGATGATACGCTGAAACGTATGAATCGGAAATATACTTGTGAAGAGTATGCAACTGGGTGTGAGCTTCTGAGAAAATATTTCAAACATCCTGCAATTACCACAGATGTTATTGTAGGATTTCCAGGAGAAACAGAAGAAGAATTTTCAGCTACAAGAGAATTTTTGAAAAAGATTTCATTTTTTGAGATTCATATTTTTAAATATTCTATTCGTAAAGGAACCAAGGCGGCAGAAATGAAACAGCAGATTCCGGAAGAGATAAAGAGTAAAAGAAGTGATATCCTGTTTGAGGATCTGGCTCCTATGAACCGTGCTTTTTTAGAATGGCATATCGGGAAGGAAGCAGAGGTTCTGATGGAAGAAAAGGTAAGCTTTGGAGAAAAAGAATATGTTCTTGGACATACGAAAGAATATGTAAAAGTAGCGGTGGACGCGGAAGAAAATCTTGGAAATAAATTAGTAACAGGAAGGGTAAAAGGCATTCTAAAAGAGCATATATTGTTACTGGAAGGTTTTTCAGTAGAAAATATAGATTGAATTTTCTGACCATTTATATTAGAATAGACTAAAGGAATGTTTTTTAGAACGAAAGAGCAATGATTAAGGGCGTGAAAATATGCAGGATAAAAACAATACACAATATTTCAAAGTGGAAAAAGAGCAACAGATAAAAGTAGATGATATACTGGGAATCGTATATAGTGCTTTGCGGGAAAAAGGATACAATCCGGTGAACCAGATTGTAGGTTATATTATGTCCGGAGACCCTACGTATATTACCAGTCATAAAAATGCCAGAAGTCTTATTATGAAAGTGGAAAGAGACGAACTGGTGGAGGAAATACTGCGTCGTTACATTAAGAGTAATTCCTGGGAATAGGAGGAAGATTATGCGCATTATGGGACTGGATTTTGGTTCCAAGACAGTAGGGGTTGCAATGAGCGATGCCTTATTGATGACTGGTCAGGGTGTGGAGATTATCCGGAGAAAGTCTCCGGGAAAGCTTCGTCAGACGTTGGCAAGGATTCAGGAACTGGCAGAAGAATATCAGGCGGATAGGATTGTGCTGGGTTTTCCGAAAAATATGAATAACACAGAGGGTGAGCGTTGTGCCAAGACTCTGGAGTTTAAAGAGATGCTGGAGAAACGCTGCGGACTGGAAGTGATTTTGTGGGATGAACGTCTCACCACTGTTGCAGCAGATCGTGTCATGATAGAAGGCGGAATACGACGAGAAGACAGGAAACAGTATGTAGATAAGCTGGCAGCAGTTTTTATTTTACAAGGATATCTGGATTCTCTTGCATTTCAAAAGTGATAGCTGGAAGGATAAGAAAATATGGAAAAAGTAATATTTCACGCTCCTGATACGGATGAGAGCGTAGAATTTTATGTAGTAGAACAGACCAGAATCAATGGAACGGATTATTTACTGGTGTCCGTAGAAGAAGATGGTGACTCCGATGCATTTATTTTAAAAGATGTATCAGGGGAAAATGAGGAAGATTCGATGTATGAAATGATAGAATCTGAGGAAGAATTGCAATATATGTCCAAAGTCTTTTCGGAGATTCTGGAGGACGTGGACATCACGTTGTAATTTATGCGAGTGCCGCTGAGAATATGCTGTGAGCAGCAGTATTTCAGGAACACCGTGATAATGAGAGAAATTCGCACAGCGTATTTCTCATAGTTTGAATTTTACAGAAAGGTGTTAAGAATGCTTCAGGAGAGTTTTAAACAGATATTAAAAGAAAAAGGGCTGAAAGTAACCAAACAAAGAATACGGGTATTAGAAGCTATGGCCTCCTATGAAGATAAACATCTGACTGCGGAAGAAATATATGAAATAGTAAAAGCCGATTTCCCGGAAATCGGACTGGCGACTGTTTACAGAACCATACAGTTGTTAGTAGAACTTGACTTGGTGGAAAGTGTTCAGTTAGGTGATGGTTATGTGCGTTATGAAATCGGAAAATTCGATGGAGAAGAGGCACATCACCACCATCATTTAATGTGCTTGGAATGTGGAAAGGTAATTTCTTTCTGGGATGACTTGTTGGATGAATTAGAGGCGCGGATAATGGAATCAGCCTCTTTTCAGGTCGTCAACCATGAAGTAAAATTCTACGGCTATTGCAAGGAATGTTCGGTAAAAAGACAGGAAAGCCAGTTTTAAGACGAGATGGGAACGGCAGCATTATGGAGGTGCAATTTGAAGAAACAAAATAACTCAAAATTGAAAATCATTCCTTTAGGTGGATTAGAGCAGATCGGAATGAACATTACTGCCTTTGAATATGAAGACAGTATTATTGTAGTGGACTGTGGTTTATCCTTTCCGGAAGATGATATGCTGGGAATTGACCTGGTAATTCCGGATGTAACATATTTGAAAAACAATATTGACAGAGTAAAAGGATTTTTTATCACCCATGGTCATGAAGATCATATTGGAGCAATCCCATATGTGTTAAGAGAGGTCAATGTGCCGATTTATGCAACAAAGCTGACCATTGGTATTATTGAAAATAAACTTCGTGAGCATAATATGCTTACCAAGGTAAAACGTAAAGTAGTAAAATACGGACAGCATATCAATCTTGGATGCTTTCGTGTGGAATTTGTAAAGACAAATCACAGTATTCAAGACGCCGCAGCGCTTGCTATTTATTCACCGGCAGGAACAATTGTTCATACGGGAGACTTTAAAGTTGATTACACACCGGTGTTTGGAGACACAATTGATTTGCAGCGTTTTGGAGAAATAGGAAAAAAAGGTGTACTTGCCTTAATGTGTGACAGTACCAATGCAGAGCGTCCGGGATTTACGAATTCGGAACGTACCGTTGGAAAGACCTTTGATAATATTTTTTCAGATCATCCGAATACGAGAATTATTATTGCAACGTTTGCATCTAATGTAGATCGTGTTCAGCAGATTATTAATTCTGCCTATAAGTTTGGCAGAAAAGTAGTGGTAGAAGGCCGCAGTATGGTAAATATCATCAGTACAGCCACAGAGTTGGGCTATCTGCAGATACCGGAGAATACATTAATTAATATTGAACAGCTTAAGAATTATCCAGTTGAACAGACGGTGCTGATAACTACAGGAAGTCAGGGAGAGTCCATGGCGGCATTATCCCGTATGGCAGCTAATCTTCATAAAAAAGTTACCATTAAGCCGGGAGATACCATTATTTTCAGTTCCAATCCAATTCCGGGAAATGAAAAGGCAGTATCCAACGTTATTAATGAATTGTTCATGAAGGGCGCAGAGGTTATTTTCCAGGATGCTCATGTATCCGGACATGCCTGCCAGGAAGAAATCAAGCTGATTTATTCACTGGTAAAACCGAAATATTCGATTCCGGTGCATGGAGAATATAAGCACTTGAAGGCTCATGCAAAAGTGGCAGAAGAACTTGGTATCGATAAAGAAAATATTTTCATACTTTCATCAGGGGATGTGCTGGAACTGGATGAAAGCGGTGCAGGTGTAACAGGACAAGTACCGGTAGGAGATATTCTGGTAGATGGTCTTGGTGTAGGAGATGTAGGAAATATTGTACTTCGGGATCGTCAGCATCTTTCAGAAGATGGAATTATCATTGTAGTGATGACACTGGAAGTGGGAAGTGGACAAGTACTTGCAGGTCCGGATATTGTAAGCCGTGGTTTTGTATATGTAAGAGGATCTGAAAGTCTTATGGATGAAGCCAAACATGTACTGCAAAAGACTATGGATCACTGTATGGAAAAGAATATTACGGACTGGGGTAAAATCAAGACAGAAATTAAAGATGACTTAGGCGAGTTCGTTTGGAAAAAGACAAAGAGAAGACCAATGGTTATGCCAATTATTATGGAAGTGTAGGGATGTGTATGAACCAGATAGATGAAAGAGTTGATCTTCTGGCTGCAGCATTAAGAGAAAGCCCAGAATATCAAAAATATCATGAGATGCGGGAGAAAATCCAAAGGAATCCGGAAAAGGAACGAGAAGTAAATGAGTTCCGTAAGAGAACTTATCAGCTCCAAAACAGCCGGGAATCAATTGATTTGTTTACCGAAATAGATCGTTTACAGCAGGAATCAGCGCCCTTACGGGCGCAGCCTGATGTAAGTGAATATCTTGCAGCAGAACTTGCAGTGTGCCGTATGGTGCAGCATATCAATTATCGTTTGATGCAGGACATTGATTTTGACTAAAGGGAAATGAACAGGGTTTTAAGAGACGGGGGATATTATGAAAAGCAAAAAGACAGCATTACACCTGCTGGAATTTATTTTGAGCATATTAATGATTGTACTGATTGCATTTGTAATTCTACAGCTATCAAAAGCTGCTTATGATTTGGGATACCGGGTATTTACAGAGCCGGCGATGGAAGCATCACCGGGGCGGGATGTTATGGTAGAGGTGGAAAAGGGAATGTCTGCCGGGGAACTTGGTACTGTTTTGGAGGAAAAGGGCCTGGTAGATAATTCGATGCTGTTTAGCATACAGTTGAAGATGTCTGCATATGCAGAGCAGATTAAACCGGGACTATATACCCTGAATACGTCAATGACTGCGCGGAAAATGATGCAGATTATGGCAAAGGAAGAAATTGAGGAAACCGAAGAATGGTAGTGGAAGAACGTTTGATTACCTATATCAATTCTCTGGACAATGGTAATACCGACTTATTAGAGAACATAGAAAAAGAAGCACATGATAATTATGTGCCTATCATACGGAAGGAAACACAGAATCTGTTGAAACTCCTGCTGACCATGAACTGCCCGAAACGAATTTTGGAGGTGGGAACGGCAGTAGGATTTTCTGCGTTGTTGATGGAGGAATACAATCCAGAGAAATGTAAGATTACCACCATTGAGAATTATGAAAAAAGGATTCCGGTGGCAAAAGAAAATTTTCTGCGCGCAGGGAAAGAGAATGTGATAGAATTATTACAGGGAGATGCCGCAATAGTCATGAAGGAACTGCAGGAACCTTATGATTTTATTTTTATGGATGCGGCAAAAGGACAATATATTAATTTTTTACCGGAAGTAATGCGTCTTTTGAAAAGCGGCGGAATTCTGGTATCAGATAATGTACTTCAGGATGGAGACATTATTGAGTCAAGAT
This sequence comes from uncultured Eubacterium sp., assembly GCA_964620885.1. Lineage (GTDB taxonomy): Bacteria > Bacillota > Clostridia > Lachnospirales > Lachnospiraceae > Petralouisia. The sequence continues at coordinate 7,264 of CAZUKR010000016.1, read as the reverse complement.
TTGCAGTGACCAGAAGAAATCGTACGATTCACAAAAGAATGCGGGATTATCTGTATGAGATAACCCATATGGAGAACCTGACAACCACAGTGCTTCCCATTGGAGACGGAGTAACCATCAGTGTGAAAAAGGAAGGTAAGTAAGTATGAGAAAGCTAGAATTGCTTGTGCCGGCAAGTAGTCTTGAAGTGTTAAAGATTGCAGTTGTTTTTGGTGCGGATGCTGTTTATATCGGCGGCGAGGTATTTGGACTCCGGGCAAAGGCAAAGAATTTTTCAAAAGAAGATATGGCAGAGGGAATTGATTTTGCCCATGAACATGGTGTAAAGGTCTATGTAACTGCCAACATTCTTGCTCATAATTATGATTTAGAAGGAGTAAGGGAATATCTTAAGGAATTAAAAGAAATAAAACCGGATGCACTGATTGTCGCAGACCCAGGAATATTTACCATGGCAAAGGAGATTTGCCCGGAAATTGAATTGCATATTTCTACTCAGGCAAATAATACGAATTATGAAACCTATCAGTTCTGGTATCAGCAGGGGGCAAAACGGGTAGTTTCTGCGAGAGAATTGTCTTTAGCAGAAATCAGTGAAATCAGAGCACAAATTCCGGAAGATATGGAAATAGAAACATTTATTCACGGTGCAATGTGTATTTCTTATTCGGGAAGATGTCTGCTGAGTAATTACTTCACTGGAAGGGATGCCAATCAAGGTGCGTGTACCCATCCCTGCCGCTGGAAATATGCAGTGGTGGAAGAGACAAGACCGGGAGAATATATGCCGGTTTATGAAAATGAACGTGGAACCTACATTTTCAATTCCAAGGACCTATGTATGATTGAACATATTCCGGAAATGATAGAAGCGGGAATTGACAGCTTTAAAATAGAAGGAAGAATGAAAACAGCTCTCTATGTGGCAACCGTTGCCAGAACTTATCGGAAGGCCATTGATGACTATATGGAATCAGAAGAAAAGTATCGGGCAAATATGCCATGGTATCAGGAGCAAATTTCTAATTGCACCTATCGGCAGTTTACTACAGGTTTTTTCTTCGGAAAGCCAGATGAAGGGTCACAGATATATGACAGTAATACCTACGTGAAAGAGTATACATATCTTGGGATTGTAGGAGAACAGAACCAGAAAGGCCAATATAAGATAGAACAAAGAAACAAGTTTTCACTGGGGGAAGAAATAGAAATCATGAAGCCCAATGGAGAGAATATTACGGTTACCGTAAAGGCCATAGAGGACAGTGAGGGAAATCAGATGGAATCTGCACCCCATCCAAAACAGGTGTTATATATTGATTTAGGACAACCATTAGAAAAATTTGATATTTTACGTAGACAGGAAAAGGAGGAACAGGAAGATGAGTAAAGAAAAATATGTAGCATATGTAGGAACATACACACATGGAACAAGTGTGGGTATTCACATTTACGATGTAGATGTGGAAAATGGAAAAATGGAAGAAAAAAGAGTAGTACCAATCAATAATCCATCTCATCTGACCGTATCAGCCAATGGTAAATTCTTGTACTCCATTGCAGATGAAGGTGTAGCATCATTTAAAATTCTTGGGGATGGAGATTTAGAACCCATGAATGAAAAGTGGATTGGCGGCATGCGCGGCTGCTATGTAGAGGTAGATGATGCCAATCGATATCTGTTCGTAGGAGGATATCATGACGGAAGAGTTACCATGATGAACTTAGAGGAAGATGGAAGCATTGGTGAAATTGCAGATGGCATTTTCCATACTGGTATGGGAAGAAGTATTGCGGAGCGTAATTATCGTCCTCATGTAAACTGCGTCAAACTCTCACCAAAGGATCAGGAATATCTGTGCGCAGTAGATGGCGGATTGGATCAGGTGAAGATATATCAGATTGATTATGAAAAAGGAAAACTTAAAATTGCAGATATCCTGCGGGAACAACTGGAATCATCTCCAAGAATGATTCAGTTTACAAAAGAAGGAAAATTTGCATATGTATTATGCGAAGAAACCAATACCGTAGACGCGTATTGTTATCGGTGCAATGAAGAAGGACCATTATTTGAAAAAGTCCATTCCATATCCACGGTAAATGAGAAAGAAAAGATGAACAGCGGCGCATCTGGTATGGAAATCAGTGAAGATGGAAAATACCTGTTTTGTTCCAATGCAGGTGCTAATTCAGTTATTATTTATAGCATTGATGAAAAAACTGGGGGATTGGAAAAGATATGTGAAACAAAAATTAGCGGAGATTATCCCAAGACTCTTGCTATATTCCCAGATAATAAGCACTTTGTAAGTTTAAATCATGATACCAATGAGATTACAACCTTTGAGGTTAATTATAAAAAGAAGTTTTTCTTAATGAAGGGAAAGCCAATTTCCATAGATCGGCCTAACTGTATTTGTATTCACAAGATGGCATAAGAAAAAAATAGAATAAAGGGGGTGTCGGGAAATAAAGCCAATGACGCCTCACGATACTAGATATGGGAATCACGTTCTATGTGATTCCCATATCTAGTATATACATAAAAAGAAAATTGAATTTCCCGACAACCTCTTTGTGTTTTAGTATAATTTTAACAGCATATCCATTCTGCTGCCCATGTTGGTAAGAAGAGCATCCAGAAGTGTTAATGCAGCCATAGACTCCACTACCACAACAGCTCTTGGAACAATAATGGGATCATGTCTTCCATGGATGGAAATGTCAATTTCTTCTCCTGATTTATTTACGGTTTTTTGTGAAGCCGCAATAGAAGGAGTAGGCTTAATAGCAGCACGGAAAATAACAGGTGCTCCATTGCTGATACCGCCTAAAATACCGCCGGCATGATTGGTAGACATAGCAGTTTTGTTATGCTCCATGCAGAAGGTATCATTATTTTCCAGTCCGGTGGCAGAAGCAGCGGCAAAACCATCTCCAATTTCAAACCCTTTTACAGCGCCAATGGAGAAAATTGCTTTGGCAAGGTCTGCATCCAATTTGTCAAAAACAGGATTTCCCAGTCCTGCGGGAACGCCTGTAATAATGCATTCAATAATACCGCCTGCGGAATTGTGATGTGCCATACAATCTTCCAGATAGTTCTGTGCCATGTCAGCCGCCTGCTCTTCCGGCATATAAAGGGGATTTGCAAGTATCTGCTGTTTCAGGCTGGAAATATCATTGTTCATCAGTTCCTCTGCTGAATGCTGGATGGATACAGGACCAATCCTGCGGGAGTAGGTGAGAAAAGAAATACCCATCTGTTCCAATATCTTACAGGCAACAGCACCTGCGGCTACACGACCGATGGTTTCACGTCCGGAAGAACGTCCGCCGCCCCGATAGTCACGGAAGCCGTATTTCATATCAAAGGTATAGTCTGCATGACCAGGACGATAATAGGAAGCAATATCGCCATAATCTTTGGAACGCTGGTTTTCATTGAAGACTATCAGGCTAATTGGAGTGCCGGTAGTCATTCCTTCAAAGGTTCCGGAGAGAATCTGAACAGCGTCATCTTCCTTTCTAGGGGTAGAAAAACGAGATTGTCCAGGTTTTCTGCGGTTTAGAAATTTCTGTATATCTTCTTCACAGAGAGGGAGACCAGCAGGACATCCGTCGATAACTACGCCGATGGCCTTTCCGTGAGATTCTCCCCATGTGGTAATTTTAAATTGTGTTCCGAATGTTGAACCTGCCATAGAAACCTCCTGAGTGTTTGTAATAATTAAAAAAATACATACTTTATTCATTATAATCAACCTTCCCAAAAAAGAAAAGGATTTTATTGAGAAAGTGGTTAAAATTTGATATAATGGCATGCATGGCACTTTGCATTTAAAATAAGTCCCGGATATGTGCAGCGCAAGAGCGCTCCGCGCATGCCAGACATCCGATATGGCATTGCAAACTTGTTTGCATATCCATATCAGATGTTTGGGCACACCGACAGGTGCTTGCACTGCATATATCAGAGACTTTATAGAGAAAGGAAATTCATATGTATAAAGTATTGAAACAGGAAGGCCGGGCAAAGCGCGGAGAATTTCATACGGTACATGGTGTGATACAGACGCCGGTATTTATGAATGTGGGAACCGTAGCGGCCATAAAAGGGGCAGTGTCCACCCAGGATTTACAGCAGATAAAAACACAGGTGGAATTGTCCAACACCTATCATCTTCATGTAAGGCCGGGAGATAAGGTTATAAAGACACTGGGCGGACTTCATAAATTTATGGTATGGGACAAGCCCATTCTGACAGACTCAGGTGGATTTCAGGTGTTTTCTCTGTCAGGACTTAGAAAGATAAAAGAAGAAGGCGTGTATTTTAACTCCCATATAGATGGCCGAAAGATATTTATGGGGCCGGAGGAGAGTATGCAGATTCAATCAAATCTTGCCTCTACCATAGCAATGGCTTTTGATGAATGCCCTTCCAGTGTGGCAGAACGTTCTTATGTAGAAGATTCTGTAGCAAGAACCACACGCTGGCTGGAACGGTGTAAAAAAGAGATGGCCAGACTCAACAGCCTTGAGGATACCATCAATAAAAACCAGATGCTGTTTGGAATTAATCAGGGAGCTATTTTTGATGAGATTCGTATAGAGCATGCCAAACAGATTGCGGGAATGGAACTGGATGGTTATGCCATAGGCGGACTGGCAGTAGGGGAGTCCCATGAAGAAATGTATCATGTATTGGATGTAACGGTTCCCTATCTTCCAGTAGATAAACCAACGTATCTTATGGGAGTAGGAACACCCGCCAATATTCTTGAGGCAGTAGATCGTGGTGTGGACTTCTTTGACTGTGTATATCCAAGCAGAAACGGCCGTCATGGTCATGTATATACCAATCACGGAAAAATGAATCTGTTTAATAAGAAATATGAGCTGGATGCAAAGCCTATTGAGGAAGGATGTCAATGTCCTGCCTGCCAGCATTACAGCCGTGCTTATATCCGTCATCTTTTGAAAGCAAAAGAAATGTTGGGAATGCGTTTGTGTGTGCTTCATAATTTGTATTTTTACAATACTATGATGGAAGAAATAAGAGAAGCTTTGGATGCAGGACGCTACCAGTCTTATAAGGAAGAGAAGCTCTACCGGATGGAGCAGGGACAAATATAAAATATGTATAAAATATTAAGAAATGACTTGCCCTTGCCCTATATTTTGTGTAGAATAAAATTAGCGTGTTTATATGAAGATTTATAAACAATGACAGAAATTCAGGAGGAAGAAAGATGTCTATTTTAGCAACAGTAAGCAGTAGTGCTGGTCTGGGAATGTCCGTTATGTGGATTGTACTTATGTTAGTGGCACTTTATTTTATGATGATTCGCCCGCAGCAGAAGGAAACAAAGAAGAAGAATTCCATGTTGTCAGAATTGGCAGTAGGGGATACTGTATTGACAACCAGTGGATTTTATGGAGTGGTGATTGATATTAACGAGGATACTATTATTGTAGAATTTGGTAATAACAAGAACTGTCGTATTCCAATGCAGAAGGCAGCAATTTCAGTAGTAGAGAAGCCAGAAAATGCAGCTGAATAATTTTGGAGAGTAGAAGAGTTCCGCAGATACAAAGCGGGACTCTTTTTTTCTTGCATGAAGGGAAAAAACATGCTAGGATAAAAGTAACAGATTAGTGGGAAGGTATTTAAAATATGGAAAAAAAAGCATACGTTTTTCTTTAAATCGGTTGGTAATATTGCCGCTTATATGTCTTGGTACTATTATGCTGGGAGTATCTATTCCCTTTATATACGGAGCAATTGCTTCAGAAACAGAAGAAGGACTCAAAAATATTTCCTATGCATTGCTGGAGAAATGTAATGTAATGGGAGAGGGTGACTATAGTATAGAAAATGGAATATTGAACAAGGGAGGTGTTCCATTTGGTCAGGACGGCTATGTGGTAGATAGTGTGAAGGCAGTTTCCGGAATAGATGCTACGATTTTTGGAAATGATACCAGAATGATTACTACCATAAAGAAAGAAAATGGAGAAAGAGCGGTTGGTACCAGAGCTTCCCAAGAAGTCAATGACGTAGTAATAAAGCATGGGCAGGCATATTTTTCTTCCCGGGTGGAAGTAAATGGAGTTTATTATTATGGTTATTATGTTCCCCTCAAAAACAGTGATGATTCTGTAGTAGGAATGGTGTTTGCGGGAAAAAGCAGGAAAAATATTATGCATACAATGTTCTCTATTATAGCCTGGGAGTTTATCGTAATTGTAGGTGTTGTGGCTGCAGCTGCCGGAATTTGTCTATGGTATGCTGGCGGAATTGTAAATTCCTTAAATAAAACAAGAGAATTTCTTGGAAATGTGGCGCAGGGAAATCTGAGCTGTGAGATAGACAAGAAACTAGTGCAAAGATCAGACGAAATAGGGGAAATGGGACGTTTTGCATTGATCTTACAGAAATCCATCTTGAAATTGATTGGAACGGATCCATTAACAGGACTTTACAATCGACGAAGCAGTAATGAAGTATTGGAAAAAGCAATATATGAATATCAATGTGAAGAAAAAAGGTGTGAGATAGCCATTGGGGATATTGATAATTTTAAACGGTTAAATGATACATATGGTCATCTGGCAGGAGATGAGGTACTAAAGAAACTTTCTAAAATACTTCAGGAAAATATGCAGGGAAAGGGAGTAGCAGCGCGTTGGGGCGGTGAAGAATTTCTCCTTATATATAATAATGGTCAAAGGGCACAACAGGAAGTGGAACAACTGTTGAAGGAAATACGTGGGGCGAAGATTTCTTATAAAGAGCAGATGCTGCAGGTTACAATGACCTTTGGATTAAGTATATGCAGACAGAAGGATACGGTGGAAACCATTATAAAGAGAGCGGATGATCGGTTATATACAGGAAAGAAAAGTGGAAAAGATCAGATGGTAGCAAAGTAAAAAAATGAGAGGGTTTCCTCTCATTTTTTCTTTTCAGAAGCCAGAATATCAATTTCTACATCATTAGGCTGTGTAAGGTTATTTTGGGGAAGAAAGTCGTAGACATCAAGATAGGAATCCAGTTCAGAACTGTTTTGGGGCGGGGTGGGAACAGCACCGGTGCAGTCTGTAGCAGAGCTGGATTTCAGATAATCATACTTCTGGGATAAATCAGGTACGGGATGTTTTGATGAAGTATTATTTTTTTCACTCATAAGTTGCCTCTTTTCTGGTTTATAGTTAATCTATAAGAATAGTATTGGTAAAGAATCAGTTTTTATACGG
>CAZUKR010000015.1:0-34324 GCA_964620885.1 uncultured Eubacterium sp. | reverse complement strand
CCTGATCACCAGTTCAAATCTGGTCGACGCCTCTAAAAAAGCCAGGAACTATAAGAGTTCCGAGGCTTTTTTTGCATTAATGAAAAAAATTTGTTTTGTTAGTGTTTAAAAATGATAAAAAGGGCTTCAACCCCCTATGCTGTAAATCAATTAAGTCATTAATTTGATATTTTTAAAGAGGATATTGTATAACAAAATCATCTGGGGACATATAGTGGAACAAGATATATACGAAAGGGATAAAATATGCTGATAAGGAGGTATATGGCAGACAGCATAATGAAAGTGTTTTAATGTAAGCAATTGGCTATTTGAAAGGAATGGGTGATAAGAAGTAATGAAGAGAAAAGTATTTACCAAAATAATGGTTACCATAATGACCTTAGTATTTGTCAGTACCGTTTCGGTACCAACATATGCACAAGCGGCATCAGTTAAACCGGCACAAATTAAACTAAAAGATACAAAGAAATCGATTTATGTAGGTGAAAAATACAAAATTACCATAAAGAGTATAACACCGAAGAATGTATCCAAAAAGCTGTCATACAAAACCAGCAATTCAAAGGTTGCAACCGTGGATGCAAAAGGCAGGGTTACAGCAAAAGCAAAAGGAACTGCAACCATTACGGTTATATCAAAATCTAATTTAAAGGCAAAAGCAAAATGTAAGATAACAGTAAAACAGAAGGTAAAAAAAATCACAGTAAAAAATGCTGTAAACAAATCTGTTGTAGTTGGCAAAGGAAAATCCTTGCAACTGAGTACAAGCATTTCGCCTTCCAATGCAAATAATAAAAAGCTTACTTTTACATCTAAAGACAAAAAGTTTGCAACGGTAACTTCAAAAGGTAAGATTAAAGGTAAGAAAGCAGGAAGGACGACAATTAAAATCAAATCTAAGGATGGTAAAGCATCAACCCAAATTACGGTAATTGTACCTAGCGTGAAAGTGAAAAAGGTGGCTCTTAGCGCTTCATCAAATGTTAAGACTTTAGATATTGGAAAGAAAGTAAAATTAAAGGCAACCATTACTCCGGCAAATGCCAGCGTGAAAACAGTTTCCTACAAATCAGACAAAAAGAAAATTGCAACAGTTGATGCAAAAGGAAATATAAAAGCAATCGCACCAGGAACAGCTAAAATCACGGTAACAACCTTGGATGGAAACAAGAAAGCAACATACAAAATCACCGTAAATCCGATTAAGGCAAAGAATATAAAGGTAAAAAGTATTACTCTAACGGCAGCAGACAATAGCTTAGTTGTTGGAAAAACCTTAAATGTAAAAGCAACGGTTAAACCAGATAATGCAACAGATAAAAAAGTAACATGGGATAGCTCGGATAAATCAGTAGCAACTGTAGATGCAAATGGCAAGGTTACTGCAAAAGGTGCAGGTACCACAAAAGTCACTGCAAAAGCAAATGACGGAAGTGGTGTTGTATCAAAAGCATATGATATTACAGTAAAAGCCGTAACAGTACCGGATGAGAATGATTTATCTTATATTGGTTATGAACTCAAGTGGGAGGATCAGTTTGAAGGAGATTCGCTGAATCCAGCAGACTGGAATGTCGAACTACATGAACCAGGCTGGGTAAATAATGAGCTGCAGGCTTATGTGGATTCTCCTGAAAATATTTACATTGAGGACGGGAAACTGGTACTTAAGCCAGTTGAAACGAAGGATTCAAATGGTAATGTATCGTATACATCTGGTCGGGTAAATACACAGAATAAGCACGATTTTAAATATGGACTGTTTGAGGCAAGAGTAAAGGTTCCACAAGGTCAGGGATTTCTGCCTGCATTCTGGATGATGCCGACCAATGAAAATTTGTATGGCCAATGGCCAAGATGTGGTGAAATTGATATTATGGAGGTACTGGGAAATAAGGCGAATACTTCTTATGGAACCATTCATTATGGAAATCCTCACAGTGAGAGTCAGGGAAGTCATACACTGAAGACAGGAAACTTTGCAGAGGAATATCATGTTTTCAATGTAGAGTGGGAACCAGGAAAAATTAGCTGGTATGTAGATGGTAAACTTATCCATACCGAAAGTGACTGGCATTCTGGAACAGAAGGGCAGGGAGAGATAACATATCCGGCACCTTTTGATCAGCCATTTTACTTAATTCTGAATTTGGCTGTAGGCGGCAACTGGCCGGGTAACCCAGATGAGACAACAGATATTGAAAATGCGGCTTTTTCCATTGACTATGTGAAAGTATATCAGAAAGACAATTATGATGAGAATGTAACAAAGCCAAAGAAAGAGGTTATCTTAAGAGAACCGGATGCGAATGGAAATTATATTATTAATGGTGATTTTGCAGTAATTGAGGACCTTGTGGATAATAAAGACTGGGGATTTCTCACAGCACTTGGTGGGGAGGCAGAGGCGCTGATTGCAAACAATGAGTTGTCGATTAATACAACCAAAGGTGGAACAGTGGATTACAGTGTGCAGCTGATACAGCCAAATCTTCCAGTGAAGAAAGGAGCAACTTATAGAGTCAGTTTTGATGCATATGCTGATGAAGCAAGGAGCATGAAAATAAATGTGTCTGCTCCAGACCGATCCTATAGGCGTTATCTCGCGGATACAACTGTAGATCTTATGACAGAAAAACAGACCTTTTCTTATGAATTCACAATGAAAGACAATGATGATGCAAATGGGCGTCTGGAATTTAATTTGGGTGCATCAGAAATTACAGCGAGTGTTAAAATCAGTAATGTATCTTTGATAAAGACTGGAGAGTCTGAGATTAAAGAAGAGGAGAAAGGTGTCCTTGCGGATGGTAATTATGTGTATAATGGTGGATTCCAAGAGGGAACGGGCCGCATGGGATACTGGGAAGTAACAAATAATGCCGGTGCAGAAGTAGGTGTAACTAATATAGACAATATTAGAAGATTAAAAGTCGTAGCAGAAGATCAAATTGTTAACAATCCGGTTATTATTTCCCAGAGATCTCTGGCACTGTCTGCTGGTAACACGTATGTGATGAACTTTGCCGCAGAAGGCGAAGCAGGCAAAGAGATTAATGTAAATGTTGCAGGACAGTCCTTTGTCGCACAACTTACCGGTGATGCACAGACGTATCATTATAAGTTTGAGATAGCAGAGGGGGAAGAGAACAGAGATATCGAATTTGTTATTAAAGACCCAGGAATTATTTTTCTTGATGATATTCGTATTGTGGAGGACAGTCTCATTAAGAATGGAAGTTTTAATGCAGGGTTTGCAGGCTATGAGCCTTTTGTAGATGGCAGTATCTCATCCGATGTTAACTATGTGGTAGACAGTCTGACTGAAGATAATGCAGCGGATTTCTCAATTAGTGATACTGGGGATGCGGCATGGAAGATTCAGCTGAAGCAGAATAATATAGAGTTAGAAGAAGGTCAGTGGTACAGGCTTATGCTGGATGTAAAGTCAAGCATTGATAGAAAACTGATGTTTACAATTCAAAAAGATGGAAGTAATGATGATGACTGGACACCATATTCCGGTGAGAAAATTGTACAGCTTAGTAATGAGTATCAGACTTATGAGCTTCTGTTCCAGATGAAGAATGAGACGGATCTGAAAGCTATACTGAGTATTTCGCTGGGAGCTGTCGATGGTATTCAAATTACAGAGAAGCACCGAATCTGCATTGATAATATTAATCTGGAAAAGACAGAGGCACCCACAGTTGAGGAACAGCCGTTAGGTGTAAACGTCCTGAAAAACAGCGATTTTACTGCAGGGGCAGAAGATTGGGAAGCTACGGTAGCATCACCAGGTGAAGCAAGCGTTTCTTTTGATGAGAATAAAGCTGTTTATACTATTTCAAATGTGGGAAGTGCGGATTGGAATGTGCAGCTTAAACAGGATGGCATTATACTGGAGGAAGGATGCAGTTACCTTGCAACATTTAAGGCATCGTCTACAGAGGCACGTACAATTAAACTGGCTATGTTGAGCTCAAGTTATATGTGGTATGGCGGAGCGGACATTGAATTAGAGAAGGATGAGGAAAAAGAAATTGCGGTTAATTTTACCATGAATAATGAGACGGATATGGATACGGCCATGATACTGTCCATGGGTTTGATTACGGGCGAAGAGACTCCTGCGTCAACGGTTTGTTTATCTGATTTTTCTTTGATAAAAATAGAATGATAGAAAAAAATATTTAAAAAAGGACATATAGATATCAATAGCCGCCTTAATTTTCAGGCGGCTTGGTTTCTGCCAAAAAGGTACGGGAATATTTATCACGGTATTTTTTAGGTGTTAACCCAACTAGTTTCTCGAAGGTATGGATAAAGTGACTTTGGGAAGAAAAGGCAAGGTAATTGGCAATTTCAATAAAACTGTACTCAGAATATTTGACCAGATTTTCAGCACGCTCGATTTTTTTCCCTCGGATATAGTCACTAATCGAAATACCTAATTCTTTTTTGAACAGACGTGATAAATAACTAGGTGAGAGGGCGGTAAACTCGGCCAGATCTTTGATTGTAATACGTTCATACAAATGACTGTAAATATATTCTGTACATTGAGTGACGTATATTGACATAGCCTTGTTTTTTTGGAGCAACATTTTACCAGTGAAATTCAAAGCCATATCATCGTGAAGTTTTGAAATTTGGGAAATGGTTTTACATGTGTCCATTTTTAAAATAAAAAAGTCGCTTAAATGATATGCCTGCTCTGGTTCCATGCCCCCTTCTACACAGAGTCGTGTAATCATTGCAACTGTGACAACAAAATGATATTTGATGTTGGTTACGGGGTTTTTGGAAAGAATGCCCATACCTTCCGGGTTGGTAAAAGCACCCTGCAGGCAATTTTGACGAATAAAGTCCATATCACCATTTTTAACGGCAAGGTAAAAATTATGTTCTTCTGCCAGCGGACGATGTGATAATAATATTTCACTATTTTCTAATTCTTGTACAAGCCACTCTTTCTGTAACCCCATTATTATGACACCTCCATGATAACTTTGAAGCCATTGTATATAAATTATGACATGAATCTAGTATTTTTAAACTGATATTGCTATTCCTATAAATGACCCAGATGCTTCTTCTACAATATAAGTCTCCAGATAAGTTTGGTATACAAAATTATCTGTAAAAATATCAAATTTATGACCTATTCCAATTACATTGAAATCAAGTGCTTTTTTAAATTTTTATACAGTTTGAATATGATATAAATAACATGATTTTGGCATTCTTTTTCCTTTATTATTGATATAGTCAAGTTATAAACAGTTCATGAAATCAAAATAAAAAGAAGGGGGTAATCAAATTTTGAAAGTATCAAGAAAAAAGATTATTGTAAGTTTATTGACAGGATGCATAATGATTGGAGGTATAATTGCACCCGGAGGCAATACCCAAAAAGTCTCAGCAGCCGAAACCTCGTACACAGGTAATAGTTTTGAACTTGACTTTAACTCACATGATGGTTCTAAAATGGAAATTGCAGATGGATGGTCTAACGGAGATATGTTTGACTGCACATGGAGAAAAGAGAATATTAGTTTTAGTAATAATATGTTTCTTTCGATTAGAAATGATAATTTAGGCAGTGCAACTAGATGGTCTGGTGCAGAATACCGCAGTAATGAATTTTTTCATTATGGCTTGTATGAAGTAAGAATGAAACCCATTAAAAACGATGGAGTTGTATCTTCTTTATTTACCTATACCGGCCCTGTGGATGGAAATCCATGGGATGAAATTGATATTGAATTTTTAGGAAAGGATACTACGAAGGTACAGTTTAATTATTATACCAACGGAGTAGGGAATCATGAATATGTATATGATTTAGGTTTTGATGCAGCAACATCATTCCATACATATGGCTTTGAGTGGCAGCCTGATTATATCACCTGGTATGTGGATGGATGTGCCGTCTATACTGCAACAGAAAATATTCCTTCCAATCCGGGTAAAATTATGATGAATGTATGGCCTGGCACAGGGGTTGACAGTTGGTTAAATCCTTTTAACGGTGTGGTACCCCTGTCTGCTGAATATGAAAAATTCAAATATACAAAGAACACCTCTTCCGGCAGTGGTGGTACAGCTTATCCAAGTAATGACAGTGGATATATCAATTGGAGTACGGATCAGGTATGGGGACAATATTATTTAGAAAGTAATGATTCTTCCATTATGGTTTACCGTTATAATAGAAATGCCCCGTGGGCTTACTTAACAGGAAATCTTCAAAAGCAAGTCACAAATCCTACAAATTGTAAAATGAAACTAAATTTTATAGATGGTAATATACTGGCATTAACCATTAAGGTAAAGGATATTTGGGGAAATGAAACTGAGATAGGTCAGGTTAGTTTTTCAAATTACCAAAAAGGGATACATACATTTGATATTCCAATTAACTATGATTGTGGTACGATTAATGAGGTTATTTTAATGATAAACTCCAATCCCTATCAGCTTGATCTAAATAAAGATGCCAATTGCAAGGTGGAAATATTAGAGTCCTCTTTGTGGTCAAATTAGAATTTTATCTTCCGCAAATGTATGAAATGGTATCCACTTGTCTATTCCCATATGTCAAACATTGTAACCTGTGGTTATTTACAGTATAATAGTATGGTCAAGACATAGCAGAATATTAGAAGAGGAAAGATGAGATGGGATATCGTAATGAATGGCTTCTTTTAGAAGCTGAATTTGAAATTGATGATGCTGAGCACAGGCAGCCAACAGAAGAGTTTTTGTTTTATAAGGCAGTAACAGATGGAAATATTGATGAAGTCAGAAAAAACTGTGAACAGGGAAGGTTCTTAGACACCGAAGGAGTAGGTGTATTATCCCGAAATGCAGTTACAAATTTAAAGTATCATTTTGTGATTACGGCAGCTATGATTACACGTCTATGTGAACAGAAGGGGATGGAACTGGAACAGGCTTTCAGGATGAGCGATTTTTATATCCAGAGTCTGGATGATATTCATACCATACAGGGGGTACAGAACCTTCACGATGAGATGGTTATGGGTTATACGGAAAAGATGCGTAAAATAGGAAAGAGTGATATGAATTCCAAGCATATCAATGCCTGTAGAGAATATATCTATTCCCATATCAAAGAGCGTATTACAATTGAAAATCTGGCAGATGAAATTGGGGTGTCGGCGGGATATCTCTCCCGGTTGTTTAAAAAGGAGACGGGAGATTCTATCAGTACTTATATACGACAGAAGAAGGTCGAGATGGCAAAGAACTTGCTGCGATACAGTGATTATTCAATGATTGACATTGCAAACCAGCTGTCATTCTCCTCGCAAAGCCATTTCATACAGCAGTTTCGTGAAATTGTAGGCATGACACCGAAAAAATACCACGATTTGAATTATATGGTGGAGTGGGACATCAAAAATGAAAAAGCCGATGATGTATCGGATAAATAGTAAATGCAGGGAAGAACAAGCGGGCGCAGCAGAGACATGCTGCGCCCGTAAAATTTCACCTATTTTTTCATGAGGAAATTTTAAAGAAGTTCTACAGTAATTCTATGTAATTTGTCAGACATTTCAGTAAGCAGTTTACGGGGAAAGATGGCATAGGAATCATCATTGACAATAAGCTCTGTTTGGCCGCATACGGCGGAAGCAACTGTATACATACCGAAATCCTTAAATGTTTTATTCACATAGGTTACGATAATGTGTTTTCCTGCGAAGGTAGTGGTGATGGAGGCGGTTCCATCCGTATCAAACTGACAGGCTAGGAGCTTTGGATATAGAATGAGGTCCCCCGCTTCTCCCCGTACACCAAACACCTCGGTAATCAGTGTCAGCATAAACCAGCTTGCAGCACCGGTCAGATAATGATACATTCCACGCCCGTTAGAACGGAAATACTCCGGAATGCCCGGATATATATGGCTGGTGTTAAAGTCCAAAGCAGTGTCGGCAAGAGTTTTTAATGCCTTAAAACCTTCCTTAACGTAACCACGGCTATACAGGGAATTTGCGTACATAACCGTCATATGGGAGAAGACAGCGCCGTTTTCTTTTTCCCCATATGCAAATCCAAACATGCGTCCCAAATCAAATTTCAGTTCTTGAAAATCTGTGTTCAGGCGATAACCTCCAATTTCTCTTTGATAAAGATAATGGTCAGCACTATTAACAATTTTTTTAATGTGTGTGTCTGTTGCCACATTACCCATAATAGCAAAAACCTGTCCAGTCAGCATCATTCGTACATGCTCATGACGGAATCCTTCAACAGCTTGGCCATGATTGTCATAATAACTGTTAAACCACCCTTCATCTTCCGTTCCTTCAATCCATTCCTGCGCTCTTATGTGTTCTATCAGCCAATTTGCTTTTTGAATCAGATTCAGTGCAAGAACGGAAAACGGGATAGTAATACGATTACCACTGATGTTATGTCGGCAGCAGGTAGTGTAGTCTGCTAAAATCGTACGTTTGTTATCCCCACTGTCATAGAGGTCGGTATCATCGGCAAGCAAAATATTAATTTCTTCCAGAAGTTCAGTGGTATGATTTGCAGATGAACTGTCCAAAAGGCGGATCATCGCTGCAAGCTTCATTAGATTACCGGCATAGGCACAGGTAAAGGCAACGCTTTCACCGTTTTCGGAAGCCATATCCAGTGCATCGTTCCAGTCTGCACCCCGAAGTCTGTAAATATTATGGGCGCCTACCTCGTAGAAGGAGGTAAGCTGCTGTATCAAAAGGTGTTCCAGAATACTTCCGGTATAGATATCATTTGAAGTTGTCCGCTGCCTGCTTCCATATTCAGTGTTCCAGAGATTATCCAGTTCAGTTCCCCGAATGGTCTGTGCATCCTTAAAATAGGGAACCTGCCGGTTTAAAATTTCGACATCTCCTGTCTGGTCAATATAAAGCTTGGTTGTAATCAGCGGCCAGAGTGCATGATCCATCCAGACCCGGGCAATCCCGTCGCGGTCTGCAATGAAATTACCATCTCCATCCCCAATAATAGTTGCGTTGGTTCCGTCAATACGGACACCGCCGTAGTTTTTTGCAATCATCTGTCCCACGTCCTGGGGCTCCATCAGAAGAAGTGCAAGACAATCCTGCCAGAGATCCCGCCATCCGCGTCCACCGCGTCCGTAGTCATGATGCGGCAGAAAGGAGCAGCCAAATAATCGGCGCAGGAAAGGCTGGAAACAGACCCATTTTGTCAGATTATCAAAGTCGGAGTCTCCGGTGTGAAAACTGACAGAGACCTTTTTCTGCCAATATGCTTTCGTTTTGGCCAAAGAGGCTTTTACTTTGTAGGTAGTATTGTATTTTGACAGGATATTTTCTATGTCTTCCCGCTTATTTTCCACACCGAGAAGCAATATAAAGTCCGCCGTATCTCCGGGGGCTAAGGAGAACTGTTTAAATCGAAAAGCACCCATGGCTTCCTTTCCGTCCGTTTTGAAAAAAGCCGGATACCCGGGATATCGTTCATATACGGACCGGGGATGTGTGTAGGTGCCTCCTTCGCCAATGAAATCCTCTACTGTTGGATAGAAGCTTTCTGGTACCTGGCTATCACCCGTACAACCCGTAACATAATAAATCCGATGATTTGGCCGGTGCCCTTTTTCATCAAAAGACATGGTTGGGCAGACAAAGACCCCATTTTGGTCTGTTTCAATGCGGTGAAGCATGGAGGTCACATTCCGATGGCTTCTTATATTATCTGCACTGCGTCCGTAGATAGGAATGGCAGCATAGGGAGTGATTTCCTGTGTGCTCTCAGACAGATTCTGAAGGGTTACATACATAATCTCAACATTATCATCCCTTGGAATAAAGGAGGTAACGGTAGAGGTCAGTTGAAATATTTTGGAGGTGCGCCGGAGCGTCTGCCACATGAACCCGGCAGTCAGTTCACTTTCATCTTGCGTTACAGTGAACTTTGCTGCTTCCTGTATGGAGGATGCTCCGGTAACGGAGTAAGCACCAACACCATCTGTTGTACACCAAAAGTTCCGGGTAGAGCGGTTATTATGAAGGTTTTCAGAACTGACCGGCTCTAAGAGAAAAGTTTCCTGGTCGATTTTGGCATCACCGCCAAGATTCGGTGTGACAGCACTTTTTAATCCGGTTTCCGAAGCAAGAGGGAAATACAAATAACTTACATTTTCCGGCTGTTCGATTTTAAAGCTTCCATGTTTATCAATAAAACTTAAGTTTTTCAATGTTGTTCTCCTTTCAAAGCTGTTTATGGGTACTATTTTATAAGAAAATGCAGATTTACAAAACAATATATGCGAGAAAAATATCAGAATTATGACCTAAAATTCAAATAGCAAAAATCAGGTCACGAATCTGATATTTTTTTAAAATTTATAATATATTTTTTAAACAGTCTACGATATGATAAGCACAATAAAACGAGGCACATACCTCATTATTATCAAAATAAAACAGGAGGATTTGCAAAATGAAAAAGAGAGTAGTAAGTGTTTTGCTGGCAATGACTATGGTTGCAGGTGTATTAGCCGGTTGTGGTAAAGATTCAGAATCAGGAAAATCAGGTTCAGGTGATGTGGCAGATGTTGAAGAAGGTAAGGTTATTAACATCTATTGCTGGAATGACGAGTTTCGTACACGTGTCGAGGCGGTTTATCCCGAGGTAAAGGAAACTTCTAAGGATGGAACAGTAACAACTTTGAAGGATGGTACGGAAATCCATTGGATAGTTAATCCGAATCAGGATGGTGTGTATCAGCAGAAGCTGGATGAAGCCCTCCTTAAGCAGGCAGATGCATCAGCAGATGATAAGGTTGATATTTTCTTAACAGAAACAGATTATGTAAATAAATATACAGATGCTGATGCAGACATTGCTATGCCCCTTACAGAACTTGGCATAGATCCAGAAAAGGAACTTGCAGAACAGTACAGCTTTACAAAAGTAACGGCATCTGATCAGAATGGTGTACAAAGAGGTTCTACATGGCAGTGCTGTCCCGGACTTTTAGCATATCGCCGTGATATTGCAAAAGATACATTTGGCACAGATGACCCGGCAGTGATTACAGAGAAGACAAAGGACTGGGATACTTTAAAGGCTTCAGCAAAAGAGCTGAAGGACAAAGGATATTATACACTTTCTTCCTATGCAGATACTTTCCGTCTGTATGGCAACAGTATTGAAAATTCATGGGTTGCGCCAGGAGAGACAGTGATTAAGGTTGATCAAAAAATTATGGATTGGGTAAAGGATTCCAAGGAATGGCTGGATGAAGGATACTTTAATAAAACGATAAAAGGACAGTGGAATGATGACTGGAACAAAGCGATGGGTTCTGAGTCCAATGTATTTGCATTTCTTTTACCAGCATGGGGGATTGACTTTGTCTTAACGCCAAACTGGGATGGAGATGATGGTGCATGGGCTGTTACAAATCCACCGCAGGAATACAACTGGGGCGGTTCGTATGTGCATGCAAGTACAGGTACTGATAATGAGAAACATGTGAAAGATATTATTCTTGCAGTAACTGCCGATCAGGACAATCTCCTAAAGATTTCAAAGGATTACGCAGATTTTACAAATACTCAGAGTGGTATGCAGAAAGCAGCAAAAGATGACAGCTTTGCTTCAGACTTCCTCGGTGGTCAGAATCCATTTAGTCATTTTGCCCCTGTAGCAGAAAATATTAAAATAGCACCACTTTCTGCTTATGACCAGGGATGTGTGGAACTGATTCAGAATGCTTTTAGTGATTATTTACAGGATATGATTGATTTTGAAAAGGCAAAAGAAAACTTTGAGACAGCAATCAAAGAGCGCTATCCGGAAATTACAGAGGTTCAGTGGCCGGAATAATATCAGTCGGCTGCGGGGGATTTATTACCCGCAGCCTACATATTTAAAGAAAGGAAAGAGTTGTTATGAAAAGGCTTAAAAATAACAATTATGCAAAATGGGGATATATTTTCATTCTCCCGTTTTTTATCGGTTTTTTCGTATTTTCCCTGATTCCTCTGATAGATACCGTCAGATATAGCTTTTATGAATATTATCGTTCAGGAATAAAAGAAATCGGACCAACTTTTATTGGAATGTCAAACTATGCAAGTCTGCTTAAGTCAGATATGCTTAAGTATGCAGGAAATACCTTTATTTTGTGGCTCATAGGTTTTATCCCACAAATTGTAATCGCATTAGTTCTCGCTCAGTGGTTTGTAGATAGTCGTCTGAAGATTCGTGGACAACAGTTTTTCAAGGTGGTTATCTATCTGCCGAACCTGATTATGGCGTCTGCCTTTGCGATGCTGTTTTTCACACTGTTTTCCATCAACGGGCCGGTGAATTCGATTTTGTCTTCTATGGGATGGATTAAGCAGCCGATTGATTTTATGGGAACGGTATTTGGAACTCGTTCCTTGATTGGATTTATGAACTTCCTCATGTGGTTCGGAAACACGACAATTCTGCTAATGGCAGCTATTATGGGAATCAGCCAGGATATTTTTGAGGCATCTGAGATAGATGGATGCAATAGCAGACAAAGATTTTTCCGGATTACACTTCCGCTGATACGTCCGATTCTAGCGTATACGCTGATTAATTCTATTATTGGTGGGCTTCAGATGTTTGATGTTCCGCAGATTTTGACAAATGGTCAAGGAACTCCAGATCGTACTTCAATGACATTAATTATGTTCTTGAATAGCCATTTAAAGAGTAAAAATTATGGTATGGCCGGTGCATTATCAGTCTTCCTGTTTATGGTCAGTGGTGTCTTATGTTTCATTATTTACCGGATGATTACGGATAACGATCTAGATGGCTCAAAGGCTGCTAAGAAAAGAGCGAAAAAATCAAAAATGGCGGGAAGGTAGGGAGATAAAAATATGAAATCTGAAAAAAATGGTCACATGCGTAGTATTATTGCGCATATTGTACTTATTATATTATCATTTATGTGTTTATTTTTCTTTTATATTCTAATTATTAATGCGACTCGTTCACATGCAGATTTGCAGAAAGGATTTTCATTCCTGCCGGGAAAACATCTGCTGGAGAATTTTAAAAATGTTGCCAACGATGGAACCTTCCCAATGCTTCGTGGAATTATAAACAGCCTGATTGTCTCAAGCAGCAGCGCGGCAATTTGTATATATTTTTCAGCATTGACTGCATATGGTTTGTATGCTTATGACTTTAAGCTTAAGAAAGCAGCCTTTACTTTTATCATGGCAATCCTTGTAATGCCGACACAGGTTACGGCAATGGGATTTCTGCGGTTGATTACGAATTTGGGCCTGTATGATTCACTGCTCCCGCTGATTATTCCATCAATTGCATCCCCAGCAGTATTTTATTTTATGTACAGCTATATGCAGTCGTCACTTCCGTTGTCACTAATCGAAGCGGCGAGAATTGATGGCTCCAGGGAATTTCGAACCTTTAACCAGATTGTTCTTCCAATTATGAAGCCTGCAATTGCAGTACAGGCAATCTTCACGTTTGTAGGTTCATGGAATAATTATTTTGTTCCAGCACTGGTTATTCAGTCGAAGGATAAAATGACGGTGCCGATTCTGATTGCAACACTTCGAGGTGCGGATTACATGAGTTTTGATATGGGAAAAATATATATGATGATAACGGTAGCAATCCTGCCAATTATAATTGTATATTTGTTCCTTTCCAAATTTATCATTGCTGGTGTGACACTTGGGGGAGTCAAGGAGTAGAAATATCTTCCTATAAGGTGGCGTGAAGACCTCTCGCAAAAATAGTAAGTTTTGCCGTCAGCTGAATAGCAGCTGGCGGTATTTTTAATATTATAGGAGAGTTTGATCTTCATAAAACCCTGAATTAAAACGCCCGCACAAGGGCAGGCATGACAAGTTAAGAAATATTTTTAAGGAGGATTTTATAATGAAAAGGAAATTAATAAGTGTGTTACTATGTCTCAGCACGGCAATGGCCATGCTGACAGGATGCGGAAACGAAAGTGATAAAACATCAAGTCAGGACAAAGACACTCCAAAGGCGGAGAGTGGAAAGGATGATGCGGAAGCATTAGACGGAGAAGAGGGAAAGGTTTTAAATATTTACTGTTGGAATGATGAATTTAAGAACTGCTTAGAGGGTTATGCCGCAGATTTGGTGCCGGATGATGTAGCAGTAAACTGGGTTATTACCCCAAGTGAGGAGAATGCTTATCTGAATAAGCTGGATGAAGCTCTTCTTGCTCAGCAAGGTGCAGCAGCAGATTATAAGATTGATATTTTCCTTATAGAAGCAGACTACGCGCTGAGATATGTAAATGCAGATTGCAGTCTGGATGTTATCAATGATCTGGGATTGACAGAAAGTGATATTGCAGATCAGTATAAATACACACAGGAAATTGTAACAGATTCCAATAAAGTATTAAAGGCTGTTTCGTGGCAGGCAACACCAGGACTTTTTGCCTACAGAAGATCCATTGCAAAAGATGTATTGGGAACGGATAATCCGGAAGAGGTTCAGGAAGCTTTGTCTAACTGGGATAATTTTGATAAGGTTGCAAAACAGGCAGCAGACAAAGGCTACAAGATGTTATCGGGATATGATGATTCTTACAGAGCGTTTTCTAACAATGTAAGTGTACCATGGATAGGTGCACAAAATACGATTGAAGTGGATGACAATTTGATGCGCTGGGTAGATCAGACAAAAATATATGCAGATAATGAATATAGCAATAAGACCTCTCTTTTTGATGAGGGCTGGATAGCAGACCAGGGACCAGAAGGAAACGTATTTGGGTTCTTTTATTCCACATGGGGAATTAACTTTACACTGTTAAAGAATGCCCTGAAAACACCGGAAGAAGAAGGCGGGAAATTGGAAGTTGGAAATGGTATTTATGGAGATTACGCGGTATGCCAGGGACCAGAAAGCTATTACTGGGGTGGAACATGGATTTGCGGTGCAGTAGGAACCGACAATACTTCTTTAGTAAAAGATATTATGTACCGTTTGACATGTGATAAAGATACGATGAAGAAGATTACAGAAGATACACAGGACTATACCAACAATCAGAAAGCTATGGAAGAACTTGCATCCGGCGATTATGCATCTGATTTCTTAGGCGGACAGAACCATATTAAAAATTTTGCAGAAGCAGCACCAAAGATTGATATGAGTAATGTTACTTCTTATGATCAGGGATTGAATGAATGTTTTCAGGGAGCATTTAAAGAGTACTTTGCCGGTGATATTGACAAAGAAGGAGCATTAAATAACTTTTATAAAATGGCAGTAGAAAGATATCCGGACTTATTCTACATTGACAAAGAAGGACCATTAAGGGACTTTTATAAAATGGCAGCAGAAAGATATCCGGACTTATTTCTACGATGAAGTAAAATAACAAATAGGAATATAACTTCGCCTATGTCAATAAGTTAAGTAAAAATAGTCTTGAGTGGTTTAGAGTAGTACATCTAAATGATGTGCTGCTCTTTTTATGTGTGCCAGGCATGGCATTAGTCTAGCTAGTGAAAGTCTAGCCACGGGTATTTACCGCCAAGTGTAGTGAACCACAAGTTGGTGTCAGTAATGGCATGGATGAAGGAAGTGGTGTAGCAAAGTTCTCGAGCCTACGAACAGAAACTTGATAAGGCAATTAGGTGGGTAAGGTTGCATAACAAACTTAAGCCCTAAGAAGAGTAGGAACGTAACCGAGGGATATTATTTATATCGAGAGGGGCGATGTGTATGAATCTTGTAGTAGAAAGAGGAGTAACAGCAATGGAGTTAATGGAAGTGATTTTAACAAAGGAAAATCTAAACCGAGCCTATAAAAAGGTAGTTGCCAATAAAGGTGCAAGTGGAATAGATGAAATTACAGTTGAAGAATTAGGAAACTATATCAGAGAAAATCAAGAATCAATCATAAGTTCCCTTAGAAACAGGACTTACTTTCCAAAACCAGTACGACGGGTGTATATCCCTAAAAGTAATGGTAAGAAGAGACCTTTGGGAATACCAACTGCATTGGACAGAACAATTCAGCAAGCAATAGCTGAGCCGATATCAGATATCTATGAAAAGGTGTTCAGTGAATATAGTTATGTGCTTACAGGCGTTTATGAAAGAGATGCAGGGCAGGTATTGTTTGACAGCAATGAGCTTAAAAATATTACAATCCGCCAATCAGAGGAAAACGGAATTGCCTTTGTCCACCAGGAGTTAAATCTTTTTAATGATTTAAAAGTCTATGAAAATATATTCCTTGGCAAAGAATATGCCAACAAGGTTGGAAAACTTGATAAGAAGAAAATGGTTGGGCAGACCAGGGCACTTTTTAATAAGCTGGGTGTTGATATAGACCCGCTTGCCTGGGTTGCCAATTTGAAAACTAGTCAGAAGCAGCTGCTGGAAATATCCAAGGCATTATTTTTTCATGCGAAGTTACTAATTCTGGATGAACCTACTACCTCTTTAAACAACGAGGAAGTGAATCACCTCTTTGGCATTATTGAAGAACTAAAAAAAGATGGAACATCCTTTATATTTATTTCCCATAAGATGCCGGAGGTATTCCGGTTAGCAGATCGATACACGGTATTTCGTAATGGCGAATATATTACCCAGGGCAATATATGTGATACAACCCCTGAACAGGTGACGAGGCAGATGGTGGGAGAAAAGTATTCGGCTGAAGATGTTTATGAGGTACGGTCCTATGGGGAAATTGTACTTAAACTAAAGGATTATGAAGGTCCGGGCTTCTCCAGTGTTAATCTGGAAGTGAGAAAAGGTCAAATCATTGGGCTGACTGGCTTGCAGGGAGCGGGAAGCAGTGAGCTTATACAGTGTATGTTCGGTGTGACCGGTGCGGTGGCAGGAAGTATGGAAGTCATGGGAAAAGCAGTACCAGGTCATTCCATTCATCAGGCCATGCGGTCCCGGATGGCAATGTTGGCAGCAAACCGAAAGGAAAACTCGGTCATTCCGGACATGAACCTGCTGGAAAATACATATTTGGCAGAGCATACATTGTCAGCAGCAAGATTCCACGTAAATCGCCGTGCAGAGGAAAAAAGGTTCCAGCACTATCAAGGTGTGCTGAATATTAAAGCCCAGAGCAGCTCGGATTCGATTCTGTCCTTAAGCGGGGGAAACCAACAGAAGGTATTTATCGCAAGGTGGCTAAATACGAAGGCAGAGATACTGCTGTTGGATAACCCAACCCAGGGGATTGACGTGGGTGCCAAGGCGGAAATATATAAACTGATTATAGAACTGGCACGGGAAGGCAAGACCATATTAATCAACACACTGGAGATTCCCGAACTGCAGAAGGTTGCGGATTTGTGTGCTGTATTCTATGAAGGTAGCATCATAAAGATGTTAGAGCATGATGAGATTGATGAAACAACGGTAATGCTTTATTCAACCAATGCCGCCAACTGCAAAGGAGAGTAATTATGAAAACAAAAAAACAAGTATCCGGATTTGAACGGTTTTCAAAATTTTGCGGAGAGTATAGCTTTATCTTAGTCCTTTTGGCCATATTTGCTGTATATACCTTTATCTGCAATGGTTTGACATGGAGCGGACTGATGAATGTTTTTAGGCATTCTGCAGTCGTGGGAATTATTGGGTTGGGCATGGGGCTAGTCTGCCTGATTGGTGAAATTGATCTGTCAGTAGGTTCTATGCTGGCACTGGATGCAGGCTTTTCGGTAGTTATTTTTAATATGACAGGCAGTGTTCTTGTTACAGTATTATTTGCTTTGCTATTTGGTGGATTCTGTGGATTACTGAATGGTATTCTGGTTGGGTGCATACAGATGCCGGCGTTTATCGTGACATTGGCAACAATGCTGATTTATCGGTCATTTTCGCAGTATTTTTGTCAGCGCATTGATAAAGAATTAATCGGCGGCGGAAGCTCGGTATATAAGATGATGAATAGTCATGAGTCCTACCAGTCACTGTATGGATTTGGAAATGGAAAGGTTTCGACCTTACCCATTGTTGGAATCATCTTAATCCTGATGACCGTTTTCCTTGTATATGTAAGCACAAGTACCAAGTACGGTAAAAAGCTGTATGCCATTGGAAGTAACTTAAAAGGCGCAGAGATGGCAGGTATTAATGTTGCATTAGTCAAAGTGTCAGTCTTTGTAATTGCAGGTGCATTGGTTGGATTAGGAGCATTTTTATGGGTTGCAATGAATGGATCCTGTGATCCGGCAACTACCGGAAAAAGTTATGAAATGTATGCCATTGCGGCGGCGGTTCTTGGCGGAATCAGTATGTCCGGTGGCAAAGGGAAAGTATTAGGTGTTCTATTTGGAGCAATGTCCTATACGGTAATTGATAAAATTATCGTTGCATTAAAAATGGACTCTTTGATAAATGATGCAATTAAAGGAATTATTCTGATTCTGGTAATAATGATTCAGATTGTTAGTCCAAAGATTAAGGATAAATTTACAAAACAAAAATAAATATAGTTGTATAAGTAAGTGTAAAGCTCAAAAATCGCGAAAACCTTTAAACTGAGTAGGATAAAGATTACTCAGTTTAAAGGTTTTATTTTAATTCGAACGCCATTTATCGAACTGTAGCATGATCTTATGTTTTGTTGAAGGGACAGCTTTATTTGAAAAAGTAGCAGCCTTAGTTTTTTTTAAAGGATAATCCGATGCGTTTTTCCATAATTCGCTGCTATATCAGCAAACTTAATGTGCCAGCAACAATCAAAATAAGCCCAACTGCTGACTGTTTTTTTAGTGTTTCATGTAGAACAAAATATCCAAATGCAACAGTTACTAGAATACTTAATTTATCAATCGGTACCACTACACTTGCAGGGCCGTCTTGCAACGCGCGATAATAACACAACCAAGAAAGACCAGTAGCAAGTCCTGATAATCCTATGAATATCCAACTTCGCTTTTCTATATACTTTATATCTTTTTGCTTCCCCTGTAAAAGTACGATTATCCACGCCATGATTAAAACAACTATCGTGCGTATTGCCGTTCCAAGATTTGACTCTACTCCTTCTATTCCGACTTTTCCCAAAATGGCAGTTAAACTTGCAAAAAACGCCGAAAACACAGCATAAACAAGCCATTTATGTCCTTTTGTTTCGTTAGATACTGTATCCTTTCGCTCAATCATCAGGTTAGTGCCAACACCTATTAACACCATTGCACATACTTTTAAAAGGGTTATGCCCTCACCAAGAAAAATCATTGATAAAAGCATGGTAAGGACAGTGCTTGATTTATCGACAGGTACGACCTTGTTTACATCACCAATTTGTAATGCCTTGAAATAGCATAACCATGACCCACCGGTTGCAAACCCAGAGAGAATAAGAAAAAAAAGGCTTTTGGTGTCAATGTTTGCAATTGATACTTGAGAACCAACTACAAACACCATCAACCATGCAAAGATGACTATAACAATTGTGCGAAGTGCCGTAGCCAAATTAGAATCTACGTCTTTTATCCCTATTTTCGCCAAAATGGAAACAAGCCCGGCGAAAAGAGCGGAAGCCAAAGCAAACAGAAGCCACATATGTTTTCCTCCCTCCTAAGCGACAACCCAATATTTTTAGTAAATTAACTATATACCAAATCTAATCCCAAAACAACCAGGTAGTGTCAACTAAGTTTTGAAAAAACGAGCAAAAAGAAAAAGGCTCAGGGAACCTTGAAAATGTAGATATTGATGATGTTTAGCTCTCCGGGTTCTTGGGACGTAGATATCAAATTTGAAAGCATCACCGAATGGATTTGAGGGAGCTTAAGCCTTAAAGATTGCGAAAACCTTTAAACTGAGGTAAGATAAAGATTACTCAGTTTAAGGGTTCTATTTTTATTAAGAAAGAGAGAAAAATCATGAAATATGTACTTATAACCGGAGGAACCAGTGGAATAGGATACGATTTGGCAAAGAAATTTGCAGAAGAGAAGTATGGAATTGTTATTGCCGCATCCAATCAGGAGAGACTGGAACATGCAAAGGAGAAATTACAGAAGGAATACAAAGTTCCAGTACATATTTACAAGCAGGATCTCGCGAAAACAGGAGGTTCCGAAGAACTTTACCAGCAGATAAAGCAGGATAACATAGAAATAGATATTTTAGTAAATAATGCAGGATATGGACAGATTGGCGCGTCTGAATCCGTAGATTTTCAAAAAGACAGAGGTCTTATGATTTTAAATATGATAAGTCTTACGGAACTGTGTAAATTATTTTTAATAGATATGTATAAAAAGAAAAAAGGAAAGATTTTAAACATTGCATCAACCGGAGCCTTTCAGCCAGGACCTTATACAGCAACTTACTTTGCCAGCAAGGCATATGTATTAAGCTATAGCAGGGCAATCAGGCAGGAGGCAAAAGGAAAAGGAGTACAGGTCTGTACTCTGTGTCCGGGAACAACCAAGACAGAATTCTTTCAGAAAGCCGGAAAGAATACTCCCGCAGGTGCTATGTCATCAGATAAAGTAGCAGCATACGCTTATAAAAAATTAATGAGGAATAAAGAGGTGGCAGTTCCGGGGATGATAAACAAGTTATTTCGCATTGCTCCGGTGAAAATAAAAATATTTTGTATTGGCTTAGTTAAAAAGTCTCAGTGAGTGATGTATAAAATTACGTGCATGTTTGACGAGGGAGAAAAAAAGGTATAGCATAAAAAGTATTGAAAGGAAGTAAGAAAATGAAGTATTTACGACAGTTTTTTATTATTATGCTGATATCTTTTTTGGGTGAAATTTTAAAATGGCTGATACCATTACCGATTCCAGCAAGTATTTATGGTCTGGTATTGATGC
Source organism: uncultured Eubacterium sp. (assembly GCA_964620885.1). GTDB lineage: Bacteria > Bacillota > Clostridia > Lachnospirales > Lachnospiraceae > Petralouisia. Next base: position 13,451 of record CAZUKR010000015.1, on the reverse strand, counting down.
TTGCAGCGTTGTGTACCGGAATTATTAAGGTGGAAAAGGTAAGGGATGTCAGTATTTTTTTAATAGAGATTATGCCGGTTATGTTTATTCCTGCATCGGTAGGACTGCTGGATAGCTGGGGGGAGCTGAAAAGCATTATACTTCCCATTGGGGCTATTATACTTATCAGTACCATTGTGGTTATGGTAGTGACCGGAAAGGTTACCCAAGGAATTATCCAGATGGAAAAGAGGAAAAAGCATGAATAATCTGATACAGGAATCCATATTTTTTGGTGTGGCAATCAGTTTACTGGGATATGAAATAGGACTGTTTGCTAAAAAAAAGCTGAAGAAAGCAATTTTTAATCCTCTTTTAATATCAGTAATTGTAATTATCCTTTTTTTGTGTATATTTCAAATAGATTATAAAACCTATAACAGCGGAGCAAAATACCTCAGTTATTTGCTGACGCCTGCAACCGTATGTCTGGCGGTTCCTCTATATGAGCAGATTCAACTTTTGAAGAAAAATGCAAAGGCTGTTATTTTGGGGATTTTAAGCGGAGTAATTACCAGTCTCAGCAGTGTGCTGTTATTAAGTAAATTGTTTGGGCTGAACCATCAGCAGTATGTAACGATGCTGCCAAAATCAATTACCACAGCAATCGGTATTGGAATTACAGAAGAAATGAGAGGTCTGGTTACCATTACAGTGGCATCCATTGTTATTACCGGAATTATAGGAAATATGATGGCAGAAGCGGTATGCAGGATATTTCGTATTACAGAGCCTATAGCCAGAGGAATTGCAATTGGAACCTCGGCCCATGCAATGGGAACGTCAAAAGCAATAGAAATGGGGGAAGTAGAAGGGGCAATGAGCAGTCTGGCCATTGCAGTAGCAGGTCTTTTAACAGTAGTAATGGCATCCTTTTATGCAAACATAATGTAAAAGGACAGTTTAAATCTCTTACAGATAGGAGTGGGGAATATGATTATTACCATAGGGAGAGAATTTGGAAGCGGTGGACATGTAATCGGGAAGAAACTGGCACAGAGATTGGGTATTAAATATTATGATAAAGAATCTCTGGCAAGAGAAGCAAGGAAGTCAGAACAGTACCAGGAATTAAAACCTTTTTATGAAGAGGAGCCTATTAACAGCCTTTTGTTTGTAATTGCCATGGACAGTAATACGGAAAGACAGAGAAAAATTCCATTTGAATTTATCCGTAATCTGGCAAAACGGGAAGATTGTGTTATAGTTGGCCGGTGTGGAAATTATATTTTAAAAGATAATCCACATATGACAAGTATATTTATTCATGCTCCGGAGGAGTACCGTATAGAAAAAACAGCAAAAGAACACAATATAAGTGTTGCAAAGGCCAGGAAACTGGTTGAGAAAGAAGACAGGGCAAGAGCAGGACTTCATAAGTATTACGCAAATCAAGTCTGGAACTGTGCAGATTGTTATCATTTTTCCTTTGACAGCAGTGTAATAGGGGTAGATGAAGCAGTAGATATGATTATTGATTTTGTGGATAAAAAAGAAAGTAAATAAGATATAGAGTTTTACAGCCGCTGACGGGGTATTGTCAGCGGCTGTAAGCATGTAAAGGGAGATAATTATAAAAACAGAAATAAAAATTTCCATTACTATAATAACTTTTAATTGAAAAAATTTGAATATAAAATTTCTTGGAAACATGTTGTTAATTTATGAACTCCATTTTAACGTATTGTGACAGTCCTTTTTCGAGTATAAAATAAGTCTCAGGTGTAAAGGAGAGGAAAGAAGGAGGATTTTTACTATGAAATGGAAACATGGAGGTGTAAGGAGAGCAATAAGTCTGTTGACAGCAGCAGTAATGTTGTTCTCCTTCGTGCTGTTAGAAGGGACAGCACTTCAGGTAAAAGCGGATGCAACTCAGTATATGGGACCGCAGATTGAGGGTGACGGAACGGTAACGTTTTACTATCAGGGGGATGGTAGTGAACAAAGTGTCTATGTAAAAGGAAGCTGGAATGCTTCCTGGTCAGACTATATTTATATGACAGAGGGAGCAAACAACGTATGGAGTGTAAATACAGATAAATTAACAAGGGGAAATTCATATGATTATGGAATTATGGCAGGTGCCACAGGAAACGAGGCTTGGATAGGGGATACAGCCAATCCCACCAATGGTGGAAATGCCAAAATTCTTACAAATCCTGTCATAGATGCAGATGGAAAAGTAACTCTGTATTACTATCCGGATCATGGTTCTGCATATCCAGGTGAAATGAAAGTATCCTATCGTAAATCAGGAAGCAATGATGCATGGGACAGTGTAATCATGACAAGAGATACTACCTATACAGCAATACTTTCAGCAGAGATTGAACCGGCAGCGGGAACATATGAATATAAATTTACAAAGGATAGTGTAGATGTATCTGATAATCTGGCGGCATCAGGACAGACATTTCAGGTAGTAAACTATCCTCCAGTAGATCCGAATGTGAAGAGTCCGACAATAGAAGGAACAACGGTGACATTTCATTATTATGGTCCTGCCAACGCCAAAGTACAGCTGGCTGGAAGTATGAACGGCTGGACTGGTGAGGATATGAACTATGATGGGACAACAGGTTACTGGAGCAGTTCTAAAACATTGTCAGCAGGAGACTATCAGTATAAGTTTATTGTAGACGGCACATGGGGGACAGACCCGTTAAATGCCAGTACATCAGATGGAAACAGCATATTTTCCATTGCGGCTCAGACGGATGTAAAAAGTCCGGTAGTAAATAACTGGGGAGTAACATTTAACTATCATGCACCAAATGCTAAAAGTGTATATCTGACCGGAGACATGAACAGTTGGAGTGGAACGGCTACTGCACTGGTTCAGGATAAAGAGAGCGGCTGGTGGACCATAACACTTCCGCTGGCAGCAGGAAGCTATAAGTATAAATATGCAGTGGATGGAAGCAGCACTTGGGTAAAAGATCCGTTAAATGAAAACGTTGACGTAAACGGAAATAGTGAAGTAACGGTTGGAGCGGCAGGAATTAGTCCGGTTGTAGACGGCACCAGTGTAACCTTTGTATATCCGGATGCAGCAAAAGAACAGACAAAAGTAAGGCTGGCAGGAAGTATGACCGGCTGGCAGGATAATGCAGAGGAATTTACTTACAATAACAGCACAAAACAGTGGGAACTTACGAAAACCATGGCCCCTGGAAAATATGAATATAAGTTTATCCGGGGAGAAGAGGACTGGATTACCGATCCGTCTAATACCAGTGTTACAGCAGGCGGGAATAGTATTCTGCTGGTAAGTGGTCTTACAGATACAACTTTACAGGCAGAGAAAGGAACCGCTGTTAAACTGCCGGAAACTGTAACATATTATAGCGGTGATGAGATGGAGCATCAGGTAGCTGTAACCTACACCCTTCCGGCTGGAATAAAGGGAGTAAGTATCAGTGATGGCAAGATTACAGTAGATAAGTCATTTACTGGAAACAGTATTGCAGTAACAATGAAAGCATCTGGTTATGAGGCTGTATTAACGGTAATTCCAGTGGATGAGATTTATAATTATACCATTTACTATTACGACAAGAACCATCAAACCACAGATTCTACTGATTTATGGATATGGGAAAATAACGGTGCGCCAGGTGCAGCTTATAATTTTGCAGAGACAGAGGTTCTGGCAGATGGAAATACATGGTTAAAGTCAGAGATAAAAGTATCCTATAAGGATATGGGAATTATTCCACGTTCTAAAGGGGAGTGGAGCTGGCAGAGTTCAGAGGTGTCTTATAAAAATGTTGATAAAAACAAAAATGTAACCTTATATTTACTGGCGGACGATGCTACAGCCTATACGAAACTTCCAGAAATCAAAGAAGTGAAGGACCGTTATGCAATGATAGAATATGTGCGTCCGGCAAAGGATTATACAGGCTGGAGCTTATATACCTGGGACAGCGGATTTGGCAGTGAAGTAAGTATTGAACTGACTGAACTGAATGGAAAGCAGGTATTTATCGTACCAATTAAAAAGCAGACAAGCAGTCTTTCCTTTGTAGTCCGTAGAAGTGAAGAAGGAAACGAATGGGCGGAAAAAGATGGGGGAGACAATAATATTGTAACACCATCCAATCAGACTATTACAAAGGCGGTTTATACCCAGGGCGAGGGTATCAGCTATACTTATCCGGAAAATCGGGGGTTCCAGCTGGATACTAAAAATCAGAGAGTCGGATTCTTTTACCGGGATGATAATCTTGTGTTAGCAGATAATCTGAAATCTCTCAAAGGAAAAGTACAGATAGAGGTAGATGGAAATCAGTTTGATATGACTTACGATAAAAAAACAGACCGGTTTGTATACTACTATGAAAGTCTGACAGAAGGTGATCATTATTACCGTTACAATGTAGACGGGGAATACAAGCTGGATGCATACAATGACAGGGTGGAGGCAAAACAAACCCTTACCAGAAGTCTCGAAGAATACTCCGTTTATACATATAAAACATATGATGCATCTGCTACTGCAAAGTTTTCACATGAAACTGTGGACTATACCCAAAATTCTGTATTGAAAGTTAATGTAGAAAATATGGAAGATATGGAAGTAACAGCAGTAACAGCAGATATTTCAGCCTTAGGCGGAAGTAAGGAATTTGCAATTGATTCTCAGTTAATGGCAGGAACGATAGCAGTAAAACAAAACGTAAAAGCAGGAACCTATTCGATTCCGGTAACTGTAAAAGACCAGTACGAAAACGAATATCAGACATCTGCAGATATTACAGTAACCAAAAAGACCGGAAATGATTTTGACTGGGATGAAGCAATTATTTATTTCATGGTAACGGATCGTTTTCTGGATGGAAATACGTCCAATAATACAAATGTAGAAAAGGATAATCCGTCTGGATATCATGGCGGAGACTTTGCAGGAGTAACCAAAAAACTGGATTATTTAAAAGATTTGGGGATAAACACCATTTGGGTTACACCGATTGTGGATAATATTGACGACGCACTTACCACAGATGTGCCGGGAATTACATCTCATGGCTATCATGGATATTGGGCAAAAGATTTTACTGCTCTTGACAGCAATCTAGGAACAGAACAGGAATTTAAGACTTTAATTAGCGAAGCTCATGACCGGGGCATAAAAATTATGGTAGACGTGGTATTAAATCATGCAGGTTATAATACAGAAGGTACTTTAGGAGATATGATTCGAAGCTCTTCTGAAACAGTGTCTGGGGATGCAATACTGGCTCCATTGTCGGGACTGCCGGATTTTGCAACGGAAAAGCCGGAAGTAAGAGAAAAGCTGGTAGCATGGCAGACAGCATGGATGACCGATTATGACATTGATTATTTCCGTGTGGATACTGTAAAGCATGTAGAGGATACAACCTGGAAAGCATTTAAAAATGCACTGACAGAGGCAAATCCTGAATTCAAGATGATTGGAGAATATGCCGGAGCCGGATATACCTTTGATGGTGGACAGATGGGAACCGGTCAGATGGATTCCCTCTTAGACTTTGACTTTAATGATTTTGGCCAGAGGTTTGTAACAGGCGAGATAGATCAGATTGAAAGCAGTCTGGAAGAAAGAAATGCTTCCATAGACAATTCAGCAACACTGGGAAGCTTTTTAAGCAGTCATGACGAAGATACTCTGGTATACAAGCTCATTAATGAAAATGGCCTCACAGAAGAAGCCGCATTGGAAAAAATGATGGTTGCAGCATCTTTACAGATTACAGCAAAGGGCCAGCCGGTCATTTACTATGGAGAAGAAATTGGACTCTATGGTGCAAATAACTACCCATACCAGACAAATCGATATGATTTTGACTGGAGCAAGGTTACAGAAGACAACACAATGCTGAGTCATTATAAAGCTCTTTTAAGCGCAAGAAATACATATGCAGATACCTTTGCAAAGGGAGGAAGAAACAACCTGAAATCCAGTAATGATGAGGGATATCTGGTGTTTGACCGTTCATATAAGGGACAGCATGTAGTAACAGCGCTGAATATTACCGACGAAGCAAAAACAGTTACCTTTGATTTAACCAAAGAAGCAGCAGATGAAGTATATACAAACCTTCTTACTTCCGGTTACTGGAAAGACAGCAAGGTTGAGGGAACCACTGTAACGATTACCATTCCACCGGCATCTAAAGGTGGTACTTACATGTTTACATATACAGATAAAAAGAACAGTGATGAGCCGGTAAAAGACGATCCGGAAAAAGATAATCCGGAGAACAATGATTCAGAAGAAAATAATACAAGTGAAACATTGGAAAATACAAGAATTAAAACCGGTGATGAAGCCAATATGGCAGGATTGCTTCTGATAGGTTTTGGTGCAGCAGCAGTTATGGCTGACGTAAGAAGAAGAAAGTATTGTTAATTTAGGTTTGAAGATATAAGGAGAAAACATCATGAATTTTGCAGAAATTTACCATAAGACAGAACCGCCATATTGTTATCCACGTAATGAAAAAGAAATGATTGTAAGTATTAAAACAGGATATGACGTGGAGCGGGTATGGATTTGTTATGGAGATCCATACAGTAAAGGAATTGCAGGAGGAAATGAGGGCTGGAGTGGAACAGAGGAAGAAATTATTTACAAAAAGAATCTGAAGTATCACAGGTTCTGGACCACCACAGTTATTCCGGAGTATAAGAGACTGAAATATTATTTTATATTGGAGAGTAATGGAGAACGTTACTATTATTATGAAGATGGTATTATCAATGGGGAGCAGCAGAAATTATCTGCAAAAATGTTTCAGTATTTTATTTTTCCATGGATGAATTCCTCTGATATAGCAAAGACTCCTGACTGGGTAAACCACATGGTCTGGTACCAGGTATTTCCGGACCGGTTCTGCAATGGAAATCCTGCAAAAAATTCTTCTGTGGTACAGCCATGGAAAAAGGGAGAAGTCAGAAACGAGGACTTCTATGGGGGCGATTTAGAAGGAATTATAGAGAAACTGGACTACTTAAAAGACCTTGGAGTAACGGGGATTTATCTGACGCCGATTTTTGAATCCCCGTCTACCCATAAATATGATACAAAAGACTATATGGAAATCGATGAGCAGTTTGGAGACAAAGAGGTGTTTGGCCGCCTGGTACAAGAAATGCATAACCGTGATATGAAGATTATGCTGGATGGTGTGTTTAATCATTGCGGTACCAGCTTCCCATTCTGGGAAGATGCTGTGAAGAAAGGACCGGAATCACCCTATTTTGACTGGTTTATGATACATAAATGGCCTTTCGATACAACCGTATGGGACACCAGAGATGGAAAATATGATTCCTTTGCCTTTACGGCTAAAATGCCAAAACTAAATACAAACAACCCGGAAGTCATTGCATACTTTCAAAAGGTATGCAGTTACTGGGTAGAAAATTTTGATATTGATGGAATCCGGTTTGATGTAGGGAATGAAGTCTCCCACCAGTTCCTGAAAAAAATAAAGGAAACGGTTAAAAGTATAAAACCGGACATCTATCTGCTGGGAGAAATCTGGAATGATGCATCTCCGTGGCTTTTAGGGGACGAATACGACTCTGTTATGAATTATCCTCTTACCAGCAGCATTAATGATTTCTGGGTGGATAAAAGTCTTACCAAAGAGGATTTTGAACATACCATCAATCGGTGCTACACCATGTACATGCAGCAGAATAACAACGTATTGTTCAATCTGCTGGATTCTCATGACACCGACCGCCTGTTTTCCAGAACCGGAGATGAGAATGCATTTTATCAGGAATTATGTGTACTGTTTACCATGCCGGGAAGTCCCTGTATTTTCTATGGAACAGAAATTGGCATGGAGGGTGGACATGATCCGGACTGCCGCCGTTGTATGCCCTGGGATGAGATTGAAGCAGGGGTGTATGAGACGCGGATAAAACAGATGCAAAAGCTGATTACTTTGCGAAAAGAAGAGGAAACCTTCCGCAGTCTTCATTTTCATTTTCCCAATGAGATTGATAATCCAAGGGTAATCGAGTACATTAAGCTGGATTGGGAGCAGAAACTTTTCGTTTACATGAACTGCTCCGACAAGGCAGAAAAAATTTCCCAAAAGGAAATATTGTTTTCAAGAAAGTATGAAGATGGAGTATTGCTGCCGGGGGGCGTGTTGATTCAACGATAAAATATATTTCAGAAATGGGCATATATGCGTAAAATTGCATGTATGTCCATTTTTATCTAACATATCATATAAAAATATTATACAATCATATTGACTATCATCTAACTATATGTTAGATTGAAATAGAGGTAAATATGATGAATACTACAATTACACGAAAACAACTGTTTCAGACACAGCGCCAGTATACCCAATATATGATATCGAATCTGATTAACCGGTTTGGGGACAGTCTTGATCAGATTGCCACCGCATGGCTTGTTTATAAAATAAGCAACAGCGCTGCCTTATCAGCTCTATCAGTGACCATAAATATGATTCCTACGGTCTTATTTACACCTTTTTTAGGTGCCTGGATAGAAAAGCTCAATAAGAAAAAAGTATTATACATTGTTGATACCATACGGGCACTTCTGGTGGTCTTGCTTGCCATAGGTTATCTTTTGGATGTTTTAACACCGGGACTTCTTCTTTGTTTTACCTTTGTCATTTCAACGGTGGAAGCATTTGGTGAGCCTGCCGTTTCCAGTTTTATTCCACAGGTATTGGAAGAAGAGTATTATGAAGTAGGGGTAGGAACGAATAAATCTCTCAGCGGCATTGTTCAGCTTGTTGGAACAGCCAGTGCCGGAGTGATTATTTCCATTATTGGTATTTTTGGTGCCTATGTTTTGGATGCCGCAACCTTTCTTATTTCCGCGCTCTTAAAGTTCAGCATTACATATGAGGAGAGGGAGGATGAGAGCGTTCAATCCAGCAAATATTTAGATTTACTAAAAGAGGGATTTTATTATTTGAAAACATCGAAAGTTCTGATGTATTTTTGCTTTATTGGTATTTTATTAAATTGTTTTCTTGTACCTTTTAACGCCTTTCTGGTGCCCTATATTTCATTATATTTAAACAACAATGTATCTGTAGTATCGGTGTTCTCCTTCTGTATTACAGTAGGTTCCATTTTGGGAGGCTATTTCTATCCTGTTTTTGCAAAAAGATTCAGCAAGAAGCTGCAGATTAGTCTGATTGCCTTAGCCATTGCAATTTCTTATTTTATGATGGGAGTTTTCCCGGCTGCATCGATACCAGTGCTTTTTACCATTGTTATTTTAGCCATTTCCTTTGTCAGCATTGGTATTTTTTCCAGTATTGCCAGTGCTGCCCTTAATGTAATGTTTATGAAAGAAATCGAGGCAAAGTATTTATCCCGGGCCTCCGCAATTTTTAGTGCTGTTATTGTAAGTGCCATGCCCCTTACATCGTTCCTGCTTTCTATGATGGTAAAATTTATTGATCTCCGGCTTATTTTTATTGCATTCTCTTTGTTTTGTATTGCAATGTTTGTTATACTAAAAGGAAAAAGTGTAACAGAATAAGGAGTGATATTATGTTTATAGTATCCCAGGAGCCAGATATACCATATGAAATATCGGTTTTTACCAAATATGCCCTGATAGGGCAGGTACCATTAAAAGGATCATACCGGTATAAGGATATAGGACAGAAGTTGGAAGCTTCCTTTCAGCGTCTGACAATACATTTTAATATCATCAGGGAAAACTATGCTTCACTGTTTGAATTGTTATCTTATAACAATGACAATTCTTTAGAGTGGACTGGAGCCAGAATGACCTTTCTTTTGTATCATGAAAGCAATCCGGAACATGGGGTGCTGATGAAAGAGCGTTTTGCATCTCAGATATTACGATCTTTGGAAGGAGAGCTTAGGGGCAGGGATGAGCCAATTGAGCTGGAAACATTTATAAGGAGACTGCAAAACAGTGATCTTACCAAAGAAGACTGTTGGAATCTGATTGCTCTTTATGAGTCCTTTGATGAATATGCGCTGCAATATCAGGCATATATCAGTGAAATGGAACCTTATATCAAAGAGGAGCTGGCATATTATAAAGAAGAACTGGCCAATCATTGTGAAGAATGGAAAAGTATTGCAGCCCGCCCAGATGTCTTTTCCTTTTTGAAAGAACTGCTTCATGTTGATCTGGATTATCAGGAATTTGAAGATTATCACTGCTTCCCCACCGTATTTGGAGCCAATTCCTTTGGCTGCTACGACAGTCACTTATTTATTGGGCTTATATTTGATCAGTCTTTCTACTTTTATAAAGAGATTGGGCTGGAGGATTTAAGCCGCTTGCTGAAACCCTTTGGTGATCTTAGTAAGTTTCGGATTCTTTTGGAATTGCTGAAGCGTCCCACATATGGAAAAGCCCTGGCAGACCAGCTGCAGTTAACGCCGGCAACGATTTCTTATCATATCAATGATTTGGCCAGTGATGGTCTTATTGAATATGTACCGGGGGAAAATAAGCGTATTTATTATCATGTGAAGGAAGATTTGCTCCATGATATTATAGAAGCGCTGGAAAAGCAGTTATTTTCAACACAGGAGTGAAAATTTATATCGAAATGCTAAACCTCTATGGAAGGAATAACAGTTATTAGATAATTCTATGGGATATTGTTTTTCCGAACATTTCAAATGGAAATGACGGAAAGAAATATAGAACGGAATATGAACCATGTGAAGCTTTGACGCAATTTGTTGTAGAGGTAACTGATGATGATTAATGTATTGGGATAGTGTCAAGTAAGTTATGAAAAAACGAGCTAAAGAAAAAGGCTCAAATAGAACCTTGAAAATTGCAGATATTTTACTCTTTGGATAGTAACGCCATCCTTGAGGGCGCACAAAAGCAATGCTCTGATTGTTTTAACGACGGCGAGAAACTCGGGAACAGTTCTTTTTTCTCCGTCTGCATCACAGCATTTTAGCATTGCCTTTGTGTGCCTTCAAGGACACAGCCGCAAGCAGAGCTTACGGTGGCTGGTATTTAACTCAGGCTCCAAATCTAGGAACAGTTCTGTTGCTGCATCTGCTTTATCTGGCATTGTCCAAGATAAATTAGAAGCTGCCATTTACCTGGCATGTTATCAGCATTATCAAGCATCTGTACATGATTTAGGACACGATAGTTTTTATGTTTATGAGGCCGCAGAAAGTTATAGTAAGCAACCCAGAGTGCAAGGTCATAGTTGGCACCATCAATATTGTCAAAACCGTTGGTGGGGCGATAGGAAGCTTTATAGGTTCTGTTTAGCCGCTCTATCATCTGTTTGTAAGGGCGATATTTTGCGGATACCTCATCATCGTTAGTCAGACCAATTACCTGAGTGATTTCAAACTTAAACATTTCACCAAACTTTCTAAAAAACTGTTGGGCTGCGAGTGGATATGCACTGTATCCGTCAGCGATAAATTTAAAGTGTTCAGGTAATTCTTTAAGATGTTTGAAAGCCATGCGCATAGCTAGAATACATGGACCAACACCCCGGTTGTCTGAAATCTGATAACCCAGAATGGAGCGTTTTGCAGCATCCATAATGAACCAGATGTATCCTTTGACACCGCGAATCTTGATATAGGTTTCATCTGCGGTAAAGACATTGCCAGGTTTGTAGTCATAGTTATCAACGAAAGGTTTGACACAGATAGCGGCGGTTTTACAGTAGTTGGCAATGCTTTGATGAGAAATCTGGATATTGTGTATATCCATCAGAGCCTGTCTGGTTTTTCTAAGTGAAAGACCAAGGTTTACACGATATGTTAGGCATAATGACATGACATTGGAATTGAACTTGCTGAATTTTAGTGAGGAGGCATTTTGGGGAAGTGATGATAAATCCATCTTAAAGAAATCTATCGTAAATTCACGGTAGATGTAGTGGAGTTTATATTTGAATTTATCAGACAAATCCTTTTTATTTATCTTCTTGAGATTATGAAGATAGTAAGAGCATTTTGGATTGGTGCATTTGTGAACAGTGAAGTGCTTACGGTTTTTCTTAGGTTCAAGAGTGTGGTTGCAATGAGGGCATTTTAAACGGTGGGTTTTGGAAAACCGATTATCCAGTGTTGGAGAAAATCTGGTTTGACAAACCTTGCAAAGAACCTGGCTTTTCTTCTTGCCATCATTCCACATGAGATAGGAGACAGGAGCTTTACATGCAGGACAAAGACAGTCTTTTGGAATGTCGCAGGGAACACGTCGGAATACAGGTTTGAGAGTTTTACCATAGCGTTGTTTATAGTATGAAATTAAATCTTTCCAGTTCCAGTCTTGTTGGAAGGAAACAATTTTTGGAAGTTCGTCAATCTTGAATTTTTGATATTTAGGAGAATGAGAATCCTCAAAAGCCCACTGCTTGAGAGGGATATATCTGCAAATAAAATTTAATAACTGACCAATGATTTTACGTTGGTAATTGATGTATTGAAGTAAATAAAGTATAATGTCCATGAGCAATATTTCCTTTGTAAATGTTTTTGTGGTGATTACATTATACTAAAAAAAGGGGGGTATTGCTCTTTTTTATTGCAAACTCCCATAAAATCGAGGTTTAGAATAATAAAACAGGGTAGTTATTTGACACTACCTGTATTGGATAAGGGGGAGAAAAATGAAAAAAGCAATATTTATCTGGCAGACAAGTCCTATATTTATAAACAATATAACAGATGGTGGGCCATTAAAGGTAAAGGCAGTTCGATTTTGCGATAAAGTAATGGAGAGCATAAAACGCCAGCATCTGGACTGGCAGGTAGAATTGGATGATACCAATGCAGATATATATGAAATCGTAGAAAAGGAATTTGATTTTCTGATTTTTGCTCCCGGGGGTAAAACCAGATTTTATATGCCCAAGGAGTTAAAAGAGCAATTAAAAGATATACCTAAGCTGTATTTAGAATCACTGGAATATCATAATCAAAATACGGACAAGGTGGTTGATTTTATGGATTCTATTGCATTTGAAAGATAGGAAAATTATAATATATAAAACTGTTGCCGGCAGAATGGCAGCAGTTTTTTCATTAATAACATATGATTTTTATAAAAACACAGAAATCTTATATGTTTCAAAAAATGCTTATATTTACCTTCAATTTACTCAAAAGTATAATTAAAGTATCAGATTAGACAAGTCTGAGAAGTAAATTATAATTAGGAGGATGTATTAATGAAAAAGAAACTTGTAACATTATTATTAGTCTCTGCTATGGCAGTTGGAACATTAGCCGGATGCGGTGATAAAGATTCCAAGGATGTAGGAAACGATGACAAGAAAACAGAAGACAACAAGGATGGAAAAGATGATGGGGACAACGGAGAAGTAAAAGACGTTACTTTAAAAGTATGGGCTCCTGAAAATCAGATTCAG
>CAZUKR010000014.1:0-35670 GCA_964620885.1 uncultured Eubacterium sp. | reverse complement strand
TCTTCCACGTAAGAAGCCAGTTCTTCCTCCGGCAGGGTTCTCAAAGTATTCAACAGTTTCCCAATGGATGATGCCTGCCAGTCCGTACTACTAACGGATACTTCGATATAGGAAATGAAACATTCCTTTTTCAGATGCTGTCCCACCCAGATACGTCTATTCTTAATATCCGCACAGTCAGAGAATAGTTCTTCGTAATTTTTTACATTTTCCTCTAATACTTTTGTAATCTTTACCGGCATAATAGTCCCCTTTACAAACTTGATGTACAAAAAAAGATAAGCATACTTTGCTTATCTCTTTCCTTTTACTTCTATTTTCTCCGAAATTTTCCTTTTTATCCCTGTTCCCGAATAATATTTTTTACCATCATTTCCTGATTTACCACATGATAACTCATAACCCGTATGACTTCATCCCGATTTCTTTTCTTTAAACCATCAAAAATTTTCTCATGCTCCTCAATCAATGTTGGGTATATACTGTCATTTTTCAGATACTCCACCCGGTAACGATACATTTGTTCCCGAAGGTTATTCAGCATATTTACCAGCTTAGGATTATTCGCCAGCTGATATATCACATCATGAAACTCTACATCTGCCTGAGCAATTTTCTTTACATTGCCCTCTCTGGTACTTTCTTCAAAGTTGAGTAATGCTACATGCAGATTTTCTAAATCTTTTTCCTGAATATTATCACATGCAAGTCCTACCGCCAGCTCATCCAGTGCCTTGCGGATTTGGAGCACATCTTCCATATCTTTTTCTGTCATCTTGGCAACCTCTGCCCCTTTTCTTGGTACAGTTATTGCCAATCCCTCCAATTCCAGCATACGGATTGCTTCCCGAATAGGTGTCCTGCTTACTCCCAGTCTGGATGCCAGCTGCAATTCCATCAGCCGTTCTCCCGGCTTTAATTCCCCCTTTAAGATTGCTTCCCGTAAAGTATGAAACACTACATCGCGTAAAGGCAGATACGCATTCATGTTTAATTCCAACTTATCTATCATGGTTTACCTCCTACTATTATACAATTCTGTTAAATACACCTGTTTCGCAATTTTTCCTTCTCTCATACGGCGGTATGCATACTCCGCCTTTTCTGTATCCTCAAATAATCCAAATACAGTAGGACCGCTTCCACTCATCATGGCATTGAGGGCCCCATACTCCAGCATCTGGTTCTTTAGTTCTTCAATTACAGGATAATTAGGAATGGTAACACTTTCCAGCACATTCCCCATATGTGCTGCCATATCATGTAGACTTCCCTTCTCAATATCCTGAATCAATTGTTCAATATCCGGATGCAGCGTTTCTTTATTTAGTTTTAGGTTATCATATACAAATTTTGTAGACACGCTTATAGGGGGTTTTGCTATCAAAACCTTGCACTTTGGTGCCGGAGGCAGCTTGGTCAATTTCTCTCCGATTCCTTCTGCCAATGCAGTTCCCCGCATAATACAGTACGGAACATCAGCCCCAATCTTTACGCCCCGCTCCATCAATTCCTCTATGGATAATCCCAGCCGAAACATACGATTCATGCCATACAATACCGCTGCTGCATCTGTGCTTCCCCCAGCCATTCCTGCCGCAACCGGTATAAATTTCTGCACTTCCAAGTGTACCCCTTCCGTTATATGGAATTCATCCCGAAGCAATCTGGCTGCCTTATAGACCAGATTGTTTTCATTTTCCGGTAAGTAGTACAAATTCGTTTTTACCTGTATTTCCGGCTCCTGTATCTTTTTGATAAAAATCCGGTCATACAACTGGATGGTCTGCATAATCATTTTTACTTCATGATATCCATCCTCTCTGCGTCGGATTACATCCAGACCCAGATTTACCTTGGCACGTGCCTTGAGTTTCATTTCAAACATTGTTTTTCTCCTGTATTTTGTATACATCCTATTAATAAGTTAACCATTTTTTGTGTAAAATGTCAATATTTTCTATGGTTTTTTGTTCTTGTTTTGACATTTTTCTGTATATGTTGATGTTTTTTCCACTTGGGAAAAGCTATACTGTTATTAATTATTTTTATACACATAGAAAGGAATGATCATTTTGCCAATCTCACACCTTTTTTCTCGTAAGCACTCTGACATGACATCTTCTGAAAAAGCAATTTTTCAGCAACAAGGGGAATTATTTGTAAAAATCAGCAGCATGATGGAAACACTTGGGTTTGATATAGAACAGTTGCTCTGGATTGCCAAACAGAATAAAGAGGCATTTGCAACCCTGGTAAACCATAATGAAAAAATTGCAACTTCTGCTTCCCAAAACTTAAGTCAGGCAGCTCTTGCTGAAACTAAAATTCAGCAGGTAAACCGTAACAGCGCCTCTATGAATGAACATATTCAACTGGTAGAGGAGCAGGCTGACAACGTATTGCAGAATATTCAAGAAAAGCAAGGAACTATATCCGAAACATTCCACATGCTTCAGGAGCTAAATGATACTTTTAAGCTTACCCTGGAAACCAATATGAAACTTTTGGAATCCTCACGAAATATTCATAATTTTATAGACTGCATTAAAAATATTTCAGATCAGACCACTCTTCTGTCATTAAATGCTTCTATTACTGCTGCACATGCCGGAGAGGCCGGAAAAAGTTTCGCTATTGTAGCTGGAGAAGTTGGTAAATTATCCGTTGAAACAGAATCTTTTATCAATGAGATTGAAGAAATTGTAAAGGAATTGGAGCGGAACATCCAGACCAGCCACGAATCCAGCCTTCATTCCGATGCTACCATTGGAAAACTAAATAATTTTGTAGAAAGCACGGTAAATATTCTAACTGGAACCAATACCTCTCTTTTGGAAATAAAACGGAATATGAATACCCTGACTGAAGTTTCAAGTACTAATGTCTGCGCATCCGAAGATGTTACTGCTTCTCTTGAGCTTCTGGCTGAATCTATTTCTGAATCTGCTGAAAATTCTCAAAATTCAATTGAGATGATTGCTCAGCATCAAAAGAAAACGGATACTCTTTTCAGCTGTTGTGATCGTTTAAGCAGCATGTGCGAAAACCTTCAATACAGCTTGTGCTCTGTAAAAAGCAGTGATGAACTTGTGATAGGAATCAATCCTTTTACTTCTCCTGAAGATATCAAAACCATGTATCTGCCTGTGCTTTCCCGCATTTTCGAATCCATTGGTTTAAAGGTGAAGATTATTATTGTGAAAGATTATCTGGCTCTTGGAGAACAGATGAAAAAAGGTAACATTGACGGAGGATGGTTCTCACCCTTTGCCTATATCACAGCCGCTGAAATGACTCCACTAACTCCAGTGGCTACCCCATTAATCAACGGAAAAGATTTTTATAATGGTTACATTATTACCAAGGCAGACTCCGATATTCATTCTTTAAAAGAACTTTCCGGTAAACATTTTGCCTATGTGGATAAAAACAGCGCATCCGGTTACCTGTATGCAAGATATAGTTTGAAAAAGGATGGACTTAATCCCGAGAAAGATTTTTCTCAGATTACCTTTGCGGGAAGCCATGATCAGGTAATAGCAGGCGTACTAAACGGAGATTTTGACGCCGGCGCTACTTATAATGAAGCCTTTGAAAAAGCCATAAAAAATGGTATGGATATCTCACGTTTGCATATTCTGTCTGAAACCGGAAACATCCAAAAAGATGCGATTGCTTTCCGGGCAGAAATGTCACAGGAACGTATTGACCAGATTCGCTCCGCCTTTTTACAATTCCATGACTTTTCAGGAATCACAACTCCTGTTACCGGTTTTGTGGAAGCCCGGGATGAAAGTTATGACTTGATTCGCCAGGTACAGGAGTCTATATAAAAAAATAAGTTATGGGGGATGTCGGGAAAATAAAACCAATGACACCCCCTATCTTTTACTATCTTTTGCTATACAGAAAACAATCATGCGGTATTTTATTTGTTTGCTTCATCATAAGAATCTGATGCCCCTTGCAGAAAAGGTTATTAAGCTGATTCGCACTGTAGATAATAATATTGACGAAATAATGTGAAGCAGTCTTACCTTTCGCTGTTGTTCAAGATTGGAAATTAAAGTAATTATTCCTCCCAAAGATATTAACTTCTCAGGCTTTTCTGCCGATACTAGTTATAACTAGTAACGGGTATGGATGCCCACATATTCACCAAGGAGGGTTAATATGAATATAAATAGTGTTAACAATTCAACAACCTACACCGCAGCGACAGATCCTACAACATACACGAAAAACACCCCTGCTGAATCCGCATCAAAGGCTAAGGATACCGGGGTTGTTTACGAAAAAAGTAACTCATCTTCTAAAACTATATATGCGAAAGAGGATGTGGTTGCACGCTTGAAAGCAGATGCCAACACCAGAACAGCTCAATTAAAGAGCCTGGTAGAAAAAATGATGTCACAGCAGGGCTCCAAAATTGGCCAGTCTGATGATATGTGGAAATTCCTGGCAAGCGGTAAATATACCGTTAGTCCTGAGGTAAAAGCACAGGCACAGGCGGATATTGCAGATGATGGGTACTGGGGTGTAGAACAAACTTCTGACCGTATTATCGAATTTGCAAAATCTCTGGTAGGAGATTCTTCAAAAGGTGCCGAATCCATGCGGGCTGCTTTTGAAAAAGGCTTTAAAGCAGCAACCAAATCCTGGGGTTCTAAACTTCCTGACATCTCTCAAAGAACATACGATGCTGTCATGAAAAAATTTGATGACTGGGCAGGTGTTTCAAAAGAAGCTACTGAATAAATTTGTTTACTAAAAGAGCTTTGCCGTTTGGCAAAGCTCTTCTTTATATTATAGGTTTAGGGTGTCAAAAGGTATTTTGGTGACATGGTACCTACGGATTGCTTCGCACTTTGTGCTCATGCACTCCTAAAAACATGGGAATTCCGCCCTATTCGGGCTACTTTCTCATGTTTTACGGGTCCCAAACTCATGCTTTTTCATGCAAGCATGAAAACCATGACCTTTTGACCCTAGTATCATTATAGAAATTTTTTTTATTCCTCTTCCTCTGCCAGCGCAGCCTTTATCATAATGGCACATTCCACACGCTTTTTCTCCAACTGGCATCCAATGTCGTAAACATCTGTAATGCTTCCATGGAAATTATAAGAATTGGCCGCACATCCACCGCTGCAATAGAATCTTGCAAAACATTCTTTACATTTTTCCTTGGCATATACGTTACAGCATTTGAATTCATCCCTCCGGACTGTATCTTTCACACCTTCGTATACCGTTCCCATAATGAATTCTTCATTTCCCACAAACTGATGGCAGGGATATAAGTCTCCCCATGGTGTTACTGCAAGATACTCTGTTCCTGAACCACATCCGGATAATCTTTTCGCCACACAAGGGCCGCCTTCCAAATCTATCATAAAATGGAAAAAGTTAAAATCTTTTCCTTCTTTGTTCCGTTTTATCATCTCAACTGCCAGATTATCATATTCTTCAAACAACTGAGGTAAATCTTCTTCTCTCAGGGCATAATCCTCTGTAGACTGGGCCACTACAGGCTCTACCGAAATCTGTTTAAATCCAAGGTCAGCTAAATGCAGCACATCTTTAGAGAAATCCAAATTATTATGGGTAAAGGTCCCTCTTACATAATACTTGTCCTGATTTCTGCTGTCTGCAAATTTTTGGAACTTTGGAACGATTAAGTCATAGCTTCCTGCACCTTTACGGAAAGGACGCATATAATCATGCACTTCTTTTCTTCCATCAATACTGAGTACCACATTTCCCATCTCTTTGTTGGCAAATTCCATAATATCATCATTGAGAAGCACACCATTGGTAGTCAGGGTAAACCGGAAATTCTTGTTGTGAATCTTCTCCTGCTCTCTTCCATATGCCACCAACTGTTTTACCACATCAAAATTCATCAGAGGCTCACCACCAAAGAAATCTACTTCCAGATTGCGGCGGTTGCCGGAACTGGCAATAAGGAAATCAAGGGCTGCCTTACCAACCTCAAAGGACATCAGTGCTCTTCTTCCATGATATTCTCCCTCTTCTGCAAAGCAGTAGCGACAGGCAAGATTACAATCATGGGCAATATGCAGACATAGTGCTTTTACTACCGTGGGTCTTGTCTTAAACTGATTGATATATCCTTCATATTCATCTTTCGTAAAAAGCTGGCCATCTGCCGCCAGTTCCTTTATTTCTTCCCATGCTTCCTGAATATCTGCTTCTTTATAATTCTCTTTCAGGCTATTTGCGATTTCTTCTCTGGTGTTTGTCTCAAACATAGGTATTACGTCATACGTTACATCATCCACAATATGTATCGATCCGCTGTTTACATCCAGAACAATATTATAGCCATTATTTTTATACTGATGAACCATTTCAGTTCCTCTCTTTCCTTAAACACACAAATGACCGCTCGCTGCTAACGAACGGTCTTTTCTTGTTACTATTCTTTTCAGAAAAATTATTTGTTCTCGCAGCTCTGATTTCCTACTGTACAGGAAGTCTTGCATGCTGACTGGCAGGATGTCTGACATTCTCCACAACCGCCTTTTTTAACTGTGTTCTGTAATTTTCTTGTATTTAATGTTTTTACGTGTTTCATAAGAAATACTTCCTTTCCATATAATTCTATTTATCTTCATACATTATATCATAATCAGATAAGGATGCAAAGTATTTTTCTTATATCGGAAATTCCACCGATGCCTTAAACTGATCGCAATCAATATTTACGCCAAATATTCCTCCCAGTGCTGAGGTAAAGGTACTTACGATTGCAAGCCCAAGTCCGTTCCCATCCGTAGTTCTTGCTTCATCACCCCTTGAAAAACGTTCTACAATCTGCTCATTTGTGAAATTCATGCGATAGTTGGCTGTATTGGTAATTTCAAATCGTACTCTCTCTTTTCCATTTTGCTCTATTCTTGCTGTCTTTATATATATTCTGGTAGATTCTGCGGAATATTTCAAAGCATTCTCTATCAGGTTCTGGCATATCCGGTACATATAGCTGCTGTCTGACAGCAATTCCGTCTCCTCCTCTGTCAGCTCCATCACCACTTCTCTTCCGGCTTTTTCAAACCGGTCTTCCATATCTGCCTGAACCTGGGTAATCAGACGATTCAACTCTATCTGTTCCATGTTTAATTCAATATTACCACTGCTGGTCTTTGCCAGTTCGAAGAGGCTTTCTATCATTTCCTTGAGCTTCTGAGCCTTATTGCTCAGCACCTCTACATAATCTGTCACCACATCACTCAGTTCTTCTTTTTTTATCAGTTCAATATAACCTACCATGGAGGTCAGAGGAGTCTTCAAATCATGTGATACATTAGAAATTAAATCCACCTTCATTTTTTCACTGCGGACCGCCTGTTCCATTGCCTCTCTCATGTTCTTTTCCAGTATTCTTTCCTGCTCACCCATATGCTGATCTAATAGCCTACGCATATATCTCATTACGACATATTCTGTCACCATAAACTGTATGAGAACCGTTCCAACCATTACATACCCTGCGCTGTAATTTCCATACCAATACCCTAAAATACTTTTGAAAAATAAAAGTGCCGGTACCTCTGCTGCTATTGCACAGAGCACAATTATTTTCTGCTGCTTTTTATATTCCTGTCTCCATTCCTGATAAAAATTTGCTGCGACAAAATCCCATTTCTGATAGCGTTTGTTCATTTCATAACTTATGCCGTATCCAAAGACTATGCTTAACAGCAGGTTTGCACCTCCTCCGATAATCCATACTTCCTGACTCAGTAGATGATGATATTCCTGAAAAATATAAAACAGCAGCCATACTCCCAACACGCCGCATACAAGACTTATCAC
Organism: uncultured Eubacterium sp.; assembly: GCA_964620885.1. Taxonomy (GTDB): domain Bacteria; phylum Bacillota; class Clostridia; order Lachnospirales; family Lachnospiraceae; genus Petralouisia. Next base: position 27,825 of record CAZUKR010000014.1, on the reverse strand, counting down.
TCCTCTGATTTTTCCATTTGGCAGCTTTTTCCATACATTCTCAATATTTTTCCATTTTGTATCCAATGCCCCACACCACCTTTACATATTTTGGTTTTTTCGGATTAATTTCCAGTTTCTCCCGGATATGGCGAATATGAACCATTACCGTATTTTCTACTGCGAAGTTTACTACTTCCTTCCAGACTTTTTCATATATCTTCTCTGCAGAAAATACCTGCCCAGGATACTCCATCAGCAGTTCTAAAATCCTGTATTCTGTAGCTGTCAATTTGACCTCCTGCCCGTCCACTTCTGCAACTTTTTTATTTCTGTCAAGCACGATACCGCCGTTTACCAACCGGTCTTCTTCCTGTGTAGGACCGCTGCCGCCCCAGGTATGATAGCGCCGCAGCTGTGCTGCTACTCTTGCGGTGAGTTCCGCAGGATTATATGGTTTCTCAATATAATCATCTGCGCCCATTACAAGTCCTGAAACCTTGTCGCTTTCCTCTGTTCTGGCAGACAGTATAATAACTGGAATCTTATGATGTTCCCGTATTTTCATCAGGGCTGATAATCCGTTTAATTTTGGCATCATCACATCCAGCAAAATCAAATCCACTTCTTCTTTCTGCAATACATCCAGTGCTTCCAGCCCATCATATGCCTTTAAAATATGGTATCCTTCATATTCCAAAAGCTTCCCCAGGGAAAACACAATTTCCTTATTATCATCCACCACCAGAATTGTCTGTTTCTCCATAACCTCATTACTCCTTGCATCCTTTTGTTTTGTCTCTGTCATTATAATAAGTATTTTAAAAATAAAACTCAATGAAAATCTTAAAAAAGTCTTAAATACCATAAAAAACTGTGGTATCAACCACAGCTTTTTATTCTTACTTCTTTCTACTTCTCCTTAACAGGAATCCAAATCTCGCTTACATAATCTACCGATGACATATCCCCTCTGGTATACATCTCAATATTGTACCCTGCCGCAATCTCATACTGTCCATTTCCTGGGAGCCATTCTTCAAAAACTCTTCGATTCACTGCCTGAAGCGCTTCCGGCAACGGCCCTACACACCGGAACTTTGCCCAGATAAGGGCCGGTATCTCTTCTACCACAAGTTCTTGAGGTACATGCTTTTCATTATAGTTGCCAGCAATCAGATATCTGAAATCCTCTCCGTCCATTTCCGCGTCAATACAGACTCCATACATTCCAATATTGCAATCTTCTCCGATTTCCCGGCAATACCGTCCCATATCATTCTGACTGAATTCGTTCCAGAACTTTGGAATCTCTCCAAATGCACTGTCATACCGGAATGTTCTCTCCTTTCCCATTACTTTAAATGCTTCCATTTTCTCTACTCTGCAATCCATCTTATTTCCTCCCTGTACCGTTATTTTTATGATAAGGGGTTGAAAGGTCTGAATTTTTTGCCACTGTCCTTTTACCTGTGCCGGTGAGATCCCATGAAAACGGCGGAATGCTTTGGAAAAGCTTTCTGGTGTTTCGTACCCATATTTATATGATATATCAATGATTTTTTCTTCACCCGAAATTACTTCCAGCGCAGCCAGATATAGACGTCGGTTTCTTAAATATTCTCCAACGGTCATTCCAGTAATAATTTTAAATCCTTTTTGAAAATAAAAACTGGATACATTTACGCTTCTTGCTACATCATCTACAGTGATATCCTCTAACAGATGCTGTTCCATATAATCTACCGACTTTTTTAAGGACTCTGTCCATTCCATCCCTCATACCTCCTTACACTTTGTATTATAGGGATTCTTTTCTCTTTTTTCCTGTCTTTTTCTGCACCTTTTTGTCCATCTGGGTATTGTATCATTTTTCTTACTATGTAGGCAATTTTTCTTAACTGGCCATTCCACCAATCATTCCGGATGAAATACATAAAATCAATGTGGTGAAAAACCTGCTCAATTCCATTCCGATTCCATGCTGAAATGCAATAGAGCCAGCGATTAGAATCAGAAAGTAACATCCGCCCATTACCATTCCCCATAAAAATTTTCTGCTTTTCATTACTTTTCCAGCGAAAAATCCTCCCAGAAATCCAGATACGACATAAATTACAACAATTCCTGCAGATACCACACTCTCACTCAACTGCATCTTATAGAGCAGAGCTGACAATATCACCAGAAGGATTCCCGTAACAATATACATAAACAGCAGAATTTTTAATATGGACAATACCGGTGTATGTTTGATATTTCTTTTTTCCATTTTTCTCTTCCTCATGTCCTAATTATTCTATCTAATCTTATTCTTCTTTTTTCCATTCTATTCCCCGTCTAAAGAAATTTCCATTTAATTTCTGCTTAATTTCTGAAACTTTTGTGAAATCCTTGCAAATACTATACTTTTCAAGTATATTTAAATATTGAAAGGAGAGATGTATTTGGACACAAGCGACGTCATACAGCTATTATTTTTAGTCGTATTATTAATGTTATCTGCATTTTTTTCATCTGCGGAAACGGCTCTGACTACCTGTAACAAAATTCGCTTTCGTACTCTTGCAGACGAGGGGAACAAACAGGCAAAGAAAATTTTGAATATCATGGAAGACCCGGGGAAAATGCTTTCTGCCATTCTTATTGGAAACAATCTGGTAAATATTTCGGCATCTTCTCTTGCAACCGCAGTTGCAATGAAAGTTTTTGGAAGCGCAGGTGCTGGAATTGCAACAGGAATATTGACCTTACTAATTCTGGTTTTCGGTGAGATATCTCCCAAAACCATTGCTACAATTCACGCAGACAAAATTGCTCTTACCTATGCAGGCATTATCAGTACTGTTATCAAACTACTGTCTCCCTTAATTTTTCTGATTAACAACATATCACTGGCACTTTTAAAGCTGATTCGTGTTGATGTGAATGGGAACCAGAATGCCATGACAGAAGATGAGCTTCGTACTATTGTGGACGTAAGCCATGAAAAGGGTGTAATTGAAACAGAAGAACGTGAAATGATCAACAATGTATTTGATTTTGGAGATGCTCTTGCCAAAGAGGTTATGGTTCCCAGAATCGATATGATTTTCGCCAATATCAATAGTACATATCAAGAACTCATTGATACTTTCCGCGAAAATAAATTTACACGTCTTCCGGTTTATGAAAATTCTACTGATAATGTAATTGGTATTATCAATATGAAGGATTTACTGCTTTACGAAAACCGAGAACACTTTTCCATTCGTGATATTTTAAGAACACCTTATTACACCTATGAGCATAAGAATACCGCAGAACTTTTGGTTGAAATGAAGAAATCTTCTATTAATATTGCCATCGTGTTGGATGAATACGGTGCCACTGCCGGTCTTATTACTTTGGAGGACCTGTTAGAAGAAATTGTTGGTGAAATCCGTGATGAATATGATATGGATGAAGAAGATCTCATTGAGCCAATTAATGATTATGAATATATTGTACAAGGATCCATGAATCTGGAAGATTTATGTACTATTCTTGCGCTGGACTGGGTTTCGGAAGATTACGATTCTATCGGCGGCTATGTAATCGGTCTTTTAGACCATCTGCCTACTGTAGGCGAATGCATTACCACTCCGGAAGGTGTACTCCTCCGGGTTGAACGTATGGAAAAAAACCGCATACATAAAATATTTATGCGGCTTCCTGAAACCTTAGAAGAAGAATAAAAGAATGAACCCCGATTTTCAATGATGAGAATCGGGGTTTATTTATAAATTAACTTTTACAGCTGCATCCAAATTCATCGTGTTTTCAGTCACTATACAATCATAAGCCAGAATCTCTACTCCACGCTTCTGTGCTTCCCGCAGTGCATCTCCAAATGCCCTATGGGTCCTGTCATTAGGCTCAAATTGAAACACGTTCTTCATCTGGATAACAAACAAAATATAGGCTTCATATCCTTCAGATACTGCCTGCTGCAATTCCTGAATATGCTTGATTCCCCGTTCTGTGGGAGCATCCGGAAACCTTGCTATTCCCTCTTCCTCCAATGTAACACCTTTTACCTCAATGAAAATTCTGCGCCCTTCTGCTGTCTCCAGATAGAAGTCTATTCTGGATTTCCCATATCGGCATTCAGGCTTCAAAAGAGTTATGTCCTTGAAGTATATTTCCTCTTCCAGCCATTCCTTTACTACTTTATTAGGCGCCTGAGAGTCCATATTAATCAGGAGTTCTCCCTTTTTCACTCCAATCAGATCATAAGCCGTCTTCCTGTTGGGATTATTGCTCTTTTCCAGATATACTGCTGCTCCAGGTAATAAAAGTTCTCTGCATCTGCCTGTGTTCTTCACATGGCATCTTTCAACCTTTCCTTCCATTTCTATAAGGGCAATGAAACGGTTCGGGCGCTCAATAAATTTCCCAGTTACTATATTTTCATACTTCATTTTCTATTCCTTACTGTTTGCATCTGATTCAACGAGCTTCGAACTAAATAGTAACATAAAAACAACCGAAGAACAATTCTTCTTCGGTTGCTTTACCCGGTTACTGATTAGTTCAGTTTCCAGATGTCTTTATTATATTCAGCAATGGTTCTGTCAGAGGAAAAGAATCCTGCTTTAGCAGTGTTTACAAGCATCTTCTTTGCCCATACTTTACGATTTTCGTAATCTTTATAAATTTCTTCTTTCTTTGCTGTGTAAGATTTGAAATCTAAGAATGTCATAAACCAGTCTTTGTTCAACAGCTCTTTATAGAGACGTTCCAGATTTTCTTTCTGTCCAACCTTTAATATGGTATCACTTATAATGAAGTCTACTGCTTCTTTAATATCTTTATCTTTATCATAGAAATCCTTGGATACATAATCTGCTTTTTCATAATGCTTGATTACAGTATCAGAAGACTCACCGAAGATATAAATATTATCTTCTCCTACCAATTCAGCAATTTCTACGTTAGCTCCGTCCATGGTTCCAAGAGTTAATGCACCATTTAACATAAACTTCATGTTACCTGTTCCGGATGCTTCTTTGGAAGCCAGAGAAATCTGTTCGGAGATATCACATGCAGGAATTAACTTTTCTGCTTTGGTTACATTGTAGTTTTCTATCATAACCACTTTCAGGTATGGGCTTACTTCTGGATCATTATTGATTACTTCCTGTAAGCATAAAATCAAGTGAATAATATCTTTTGCGATAATGTAAGCAGGAGCTGCCTTTGCACCAAAAATAACAGTGATAGGTGTAGATGGCTTATTTCCTTTTTTAATTTCCAAATATTTATGGATTACATATAACGCATTCATCTGCTGGCGTTTGTACTCGTGGAGACGTTTAATCTGGATATCGAAAATAGAGTTTTCATCGATTTCCACACCCTGTGCTTCTTTTAAGTAAGCTGCAAGATTCTTCTTGTTTTCTGTCTTGATTTCCAGTAATTTATCTAATACTGCTTCATCATCTGCAAATGCCAGTAATTTTTCCAGCTCGTCTGCATCTTTATGCCAGCCTTTTCCTATTTTTTCATCCAAAAAGCTGCTTAACTGCTTGTTACAATGCATTAACCAGCGGCGGAATGTAATACCATTGGTTTTGTTATTGAATTTTTCCGGATAAATTTTATAGAAATTATTTAATTCGTTTTTCTTTAAAATTTCTGTATGCAGGTATGCAACACCATTTACACTGTATCCATAATGGATATCCATATGTGCCATATGAACACGGTCTTCTTCGTCAATAATGGCTACTGATTTGTCATCAAACTTGTCTTTTGCTCTGGTATCCAGTTCACGGATGATAGGCATTAACTGTGGAACTGCCTTGTTGAGGTAATCGATTGGCCATTTTTCCAATGCTTCTGCCAGAATTGTATGGTTGGTATATGCACATGTTTTAGATACAATTTCAATGGCATCGTTCATGCGGATTCCTTTTTCCATTAACAGACGAATTAATTCCGGAATCACCATACTTGGGTGAGTATCATTAATCTGGATGGTAGCGTACTCTGCCAGATCATAGAGATTGCATCCCTTTTCTTCTGCTTCTGCCAGAATCAAACGTGCCGCATTACTTACCATGAAATACTGCTGATATACACGCAGGAGTCTTCCTGCATCATCAGAATCATCTGGATATAAGAATAAAGTCAGGTTCTTTTTGATATCTTCTTTATCAAAATCAATACCATCGCTTACTAAAGTTTCATCAATTGTCTCAATATCAAATAAATGTAATTTATTTGTTCTATTTTCAAAGCCGGTTACATCCAAATCATACATTCTGGACTGTACGGTAAATCCGCCAAACTGTACCGGATAGGTTACATCTGTCTTTGTCAGCCAGCTCTGTGCTTCTATCCATGGATTTTTGTTTTCTTTCTGCAGACGGTTTTCAAAGGTCTGTAAAAATAATCCAAAGTGATAGTTCAGCCCGATACCATCGCCATTTACTCCAATGGTTGCCATGGAATCTAAAAAGCATGCTGCAAGACGTCCCAGTCCACCATTTCCTAAAGATGGTTCCGGCTCAACCTGTTCGATTAAATTAACATCTTTTCCGTTTGATGCAAAAAGTTCTGCCACTTCATCGTAGATTCCCAGATTGATTAAGTTGTTGGATAATAATTTTCCAATTAAGAACTCTGCGGAAATATAATAGATTTTTTTCTTTCCTGCATTGCTTTCTTTTTCCTTTGCCAGTTCTTTTACCACAGAGAGCAGTCCATAGTAAAGTTCTTCATTACTGCATGCTGCAATTGTTTTCCCACACTGCTTTTCCAATAATTCTTTTACCTTCATCTTAAAATCCTCCTAAACATATTTTACTTATTTTTTAATCCTTAAGTTTCTTGCTTTCCAAACTATAACCATAGTATATGCTTATTTTTCTCCTTTTTCTTGCAATATGATGATATAATATAGTACAATACTATCAAAATGCATTGGAGGTACGTATCCATGAATATTCTCGAATATGAAAATACACAAGAACTAAAATCCCACGGGCTGGTTGATTTTCCTTTTGATATTTATCTGTGCAGTATTCCTCTGGACTTTTCAGTTGTTCCGGTCCACTGGCACAATGATATGGAAATTATCTATATAAAGAAGGGGACTGGGCGAATCAATGTGGATTTGCACCCCTTTATAGTAAAGGAAGGGGATATTATTGCCGTCTCCCCTGGACAACTCCATTCCATCGAGCAGTTTGAGAACCATTCCATGGAATATGAGAATATTATCTTTCAGCTAAATATGCTGATGGCCGTACAGGGCGATACCTGTACAGAAAAGTTTTTTGTGCCTTTGCTGCAGCGGCAAATTGGAATCTACAATCACTATACGCCGGATTCATCTGTTTATCCAATGCTGTCCGGCTCCCTCAATTCCATTGATAATATCTGTAAGTCCTTTGCCCCTGGCTATGAATTTGCCATTAAGGGACAATTGTTTACGTTTTTCCATGGATTAGTTTCGTCTGTTGAAAAGCCACTGCCCACACATTCAAATAAATCTCTGGATCGACTGAAGGATATATTAAAATATGTAGAAAGTAATTACAGTGACAAAATTTCCATTGAGGATGCTGCCAGTATCTGCGGATTTTCTCAATCTCATTTTATGAAATTTTTTAAGAACAATATGGCGGTATCTTTTACCGATTATCTTAATGATTACAGGCTTACCATGGCAGCCCGGCTTTTGATATCCTCTTCTGACTCCATTGTAAATATTGCAGCAGAAGCAGGTTTTGATAACCTCTCCTATTTTAATCGTCTGTTTAAGCGAAAATATGGATGCACCCCCACTTCTTTTCGTAAAAAAACATGATTTTTTTATCATTTTACCCTTTGTGTTGAATTTTATACCAGCATTTCCCCTTCAGATATTGACAAATTTTTGTCAAAGTTATATATTAGAGGTATCGTGAACATTTAAAACATATACTTATATTAGGAGGGTTTACACATGAACAACTTAAAGTTAGAAGTGGAAAATGAAGTTGCTGTCCTTACCATCAGCAGACCTGGAGCATTAAATGCATTAAACAGTGAAACACTGGATGAATTAAATACTGTATTATCTGAAATCGAAAAAAGAGATGATGTAAAGGTTGTTATTTTAACTGGTGGTCCTGACAAAAAGGATAATCCATACAAATCATTCGTAGCTGGTGCTGATATTTCTGAAATGGTTAACTTTACAGCTGCTGAAGCACGCGCATTTGGTATGAAAGCTGCTGAACCATTCTTCAAATTGACAAACATGCGTCAGGTAACTATCGCTGCTATCAACGGATTCGCTTTAGGCGGAGGATGTGAAATTGCAATGGCATGTGATATTCGTGTTGCTGCTGACAATGCAAGCTTTGCACAGCCAGAATGCGGTCTTGGAATTATTCCTGGATTCGGCGGAACTCAGAGACTTGCTCGTCTGGTAGGAATGGGACGTGCAAAAGAGTTAATCTTTACCTGTGACAATATCAATGCAGACGAAGCATATAGAATCGGTCTTGTAAATAAAGTTGTTGCAAAAGAAGAATTAATGGATACCGCTAAGAAAATGGCTTCCAAAATTGCTTCTAAAGCAAGCTATGCTGTATCTATTGCAAAAGCTGCTATCAACAACGGATATGATATGGATATCAAAAATGCTGTTGAAATGGAAGCTAACCTGTTTGGTATCACCTGTGCTACTCATGACAAAAAAGAAGGCATGACTGCTTTCCTTGAAAGAAGAGCTGCAGACTTAACAGACTTCTAAATAAGTTTCTATTATATATAGAAGAGAGGCTGTCCACTAATTATTTAGTGGATAGCCTCTTCTCTTTCTTATTCCTTTAATTTACTGTATAATCCAGTGAAATCACATTCAAATATTCTCCTACTGCTCCTACATGAACAGAATCCAGTTTGGAGAAATCACTTCCGAAAGCATTCTTGCATGCCTGCTGGCTAAACTTTGCATAATATGTTCCATTGCTGGTGGTTCCGGTTTCTGTTGGTGAAACTTTTGCCCATCCGGATGCACCTGACCAGCTCTGTAAGATTAATTCCAGTTTTCCTTGATTTCCTTTATATTCTACCCAGAAAAATCCATTATCTTTAAAGATAGAAGTATTGAGGTTTCCCCCATTTTTTGTTGTTTTTACAGATACTGCCTGCTGCCAGTCATAAGCTGTTGCAGAGCCGTAAAAGAGGTTTGTAATAGTTCCTGTCTCTTCGTCTCCGCCAGTTCCATCAAATACTGTACATATCTTTGAAGTAGAAGAAGCACCATTTGCTCCAGACACTACTCTGTTTCCAAACTCCGTAAGGGAGTTTCCAGCCCAGTCATATGCCATATCCAGATAAGAAACATCGTCGCTATTTCCTTTCCATGACCATGCCAGCCAGCCTACTTTTTTCTCTTGGCTATAGCTTAAAATGGTGTCTTCATCTACATCGCCATTTGTATGTCTTCCACCAAATTCACCGATGGTAAGGCAGAGATTCTTATTTAATACATTGTCTATGTTGCCTTTTACAGTGCTTGCATTTCCACCGGAATACTCATACATATGGATAGAAAACATTGTGTTTTTCTGGCTGTCTGCATTCAGTACCGCTTGTCCATAATCAAAGATAACCTGTGGATACTGTCCCCAGCCGGCACAATCCACCATAAGGGTATTTTTAATTCCGGCATTACGCAGGGATTTTATTGCAGATATATAACCATCTTTCCAGTTATTTCCGTTATCCCATGTTCCATACCATTCATTTGCAATATTTACAATGACATACGCTTCATTCTGAGTTAATACATCTTTGATTTCTTTCCAGTATTCTACAGCCCGGTTCAAACTATCCTTGCTGTCATATCCTGTTGCATCATGTACTTCCAAAATTGCAATCAACTTGTTTTCTCTACAGGTCTTTATTAAGTTTTCCACTTCTGTCCTACTGGTTTTCCCCCACTGTCCACCATCTGACAATACAATTCTGACACTGTTAAATCCTTTTGCTGCAATTCCTGGTATCGCTGTCTGATATTGATCCTTGTACCATGCATGTGGGTAATTAACCCCCCGCATCACAAACTCGTTTCCTTTTGCATCATACAATTGGGTTCCTTTCACTTGGAATCCGTTGGATGCTGCCTCCGCTTTTCCTGATGGTATGAGGGTCAGAAATAAAGCTGCTATCAGCCCTGCTACCATCCACCTTCTTTTGTTCCCCACTACTGTTCTTGCTTTCATAAATAATACACCCTTTCTTAATTTTTTAGCAATATTTGGTTATATTGCTTAAATTAAGTATATATATTAATTAATATTTCGTCAAGTTATTAATTAAATTACTTTTCGACATTACTTTCTTTAGTCACTTTTTAGCCTTATAGCTATTTAATTTTCTTATTTACCACATACCCATTGCCAGACTGTAGTTTTCTCTATATAATGTGAAGTAGTAATATATTATTTGACTTCATATAGAAAGGACTCGAAATTTATGTGGGCTTATGAAAGTGTTTTTTATCAAATTTATCCTTTAGGACTCTGTGGTGCTCCATTTGAAAATGACGGAATATTAGAGCATCGGATTCTCAGCATTAAAGACTGGATTCCTCATATGGAAAAACTGGGCATTGATGCAATTTATTTCTCGCCATTAATTGAGTCTGACACTCATGGCTACAACGCCAGAGATTACCAGAAACTTGATACCCGTCTTGGCACCAATGAGGACTTTAAAATAGTGTGCGACGCTCTCCATGAGTCAAATATCCGTGTTGTTCTGGATGGTGTTTTCAACCATGCGGGCCGGGGATTTTTTGCCTTTCAGGATGTAATCAAAAACCGTGAATCCTCTCCGTATAAAGACTGGTTTCACATTGATTTCCACCGAAATTCCAACTACAATGACGGTTTGTGGTATGAGGGATGGGAAGGGAATTATGATCTGGTAAAACTGAATCTTAGAAATGAGGAGGTTATCTCCTATCTGCTGGACAGTGTTACTTTCTGGGTAAATAACTGGGATATTGATGGTCTTCGTCTGGATGTTGCCTATTGTCTGGACCATGACTTTGTCCGAAGACTTAGAAATCACTGCGACAGCCTTAAAAAAGACTTTTTCCTGGTGGGTGAAATGCTTCATGGTGATTACAACCAGCTGATGAATGACAGTATGCTTCACTCTGCCACTAATTATGAATGTTACAAGGGACTTCACTCCAGTTTCAATTCCCTGAATATGTTTGAAATTATCCATTCTCTGCTGCGGCAGTTTGGACCGGAAAACTGGACGCTTTATAAGGGAAAACACCTTTTGAGCTTTGTGGACAACCATGATGTTTCCAGAATTGCGTCTATTTTAAATGAGGCTTCTCACCTTCCTCTAATTTACGCTCTCTGTTTTGGTATGCCTGGTATTCCCTGCATATATTATGGGAGTGAATGGGGCATAACCGGGAACAAGAGTGAAGGGGACCCTGCTTTGCGTCCGGCATTGGAACAGCCGGAATGGAATGAACTGACAGACTGGATTCAGAAACTTACTGAGGCAAAGAAAACATCAGAAGGCTTAAATTACGGAGATTTCCGTACGGTGATTCTCACCAACAAGCAATGTATTTTTGAACGTCGTTCTGAAAACGAACGTGTTCTGGTTGCCATCAATATAGATAAGGAATCATATACTGCGCATTTTGATGCAGGGTGCGGCTGTGCCGTTGATCTGATTACAGGAGAAGATCATGATTTTGGCGGCGGAAGTGAGCTTCCTCCTCTCAGTGCATCTTTCTGGAAATGTGAGCAGCCATAAATTATAATAATAAAAGGAGGGTGTCTGGAAATTCAATTTTCTTTTTATGTATATACTAGATATGGGAATCACATAGAACGTGATTCCCATATCTAGTATCGTGAGGAGTCATTGGCTTTATTTCCCGACGCCCTTTTTTATTATACCTCATCTTTTAACATTTCTTGCTCCATTCAGAACATTGTACTATACGTTTTCCATCGTCACCCTGTTCCTTATCATAAGAAAAATTTTGAAGTAATTCACACGGGAAATCAACGCATTTGCCACAATGCTCTAATTCTTTTGCTTCACAACATGATTTTACAGGACAGTTGTCACCCCAAAAAGGCTTTTCCATATGTACACATCCCACACAGTTCATCTGTTCACGATAATCGCATTCGCTGCATAATATACCACATCTTGATTCAATCATCATCTTATCCTCCTTGATTTAGTATATACAGCTTAACACACCAAACAGGACAACAGTATGTCATGTTCTATTTCCTTCTCGAATAATATTTTCAGCCTGTTTTTTTCTATCATCCCTAAGTACGGTTGGCTCTAATATTTTAACCTTATCTCCAAAACTGAATATCCATGACCTCATATTTTCATAGCTTGCAAAATCACGTTCCAGCATCAGTTCACCGCTATCCATCATTGAAAAGCTGTCAATACCGTATTCTTCAATTAAGCGGTGCTTTTCACTTTCTGCAAATATTGCTTTCAGATGGATATTATTAGATGAAAAGTAATTATCAAATTGCAGTTCACTTTCTGGTATATCGCGAGGCAAGAAAATATCTTTTAGTACCTGTAAATTCCAGAGACGATTTAACTTGAAAAGACGATAAGCATTTCTGTCAAGGCAATATCCAAATACATACCATGATGACCACTTAAACACTAATCTATATGGCTCAATGCGGCGAATACCTTCGCCTTTTTCATAATAGTAGTGAAAGGATATCATCTTTTTTTCCTGAGCTGCATTTTTAATTATTTCAATTTTATGTTTTAACGACTCCTGATAATGTGATGCAAGGTCAATGATAATAATGTCTTCTGCCACAGTATGATTGTCTTGATTTGATAATTTCTCAAACAACTTTTTCATATATGATGTTTTAGAAACACTGTCAATGCTTTTCAAACCTGTAAATATAGCTTGTAATTCCTCTGAAGTAAGTAATGATTTATCAATCTTATAATTATCAATGATTGATATTCCTCCACCGTTACCCTGGGTCGTAATAACCGGGATGCCGGCTTTACAAATATCTTCAATATCCCTGTTAATTGTTCGTCTTGATACTTCAAAGCGCTCTGCAAGTTCCGGAGCAGTAATCTTATCTCGCTGGAGTAAAATTGTAATAATCCCAATTAAGCGGTCAATTTTCATTATCGCATCTCTCTTCTTTTTTCTGTCAGTTTCCCAAGCCGGTTAAACCAGGACTGGGGCAGAGCCAGCCCAAAAACGATTCCAAGAACAATTGCTCCCGTAATCTTAAACGTCTCCAGTCCTTTTGCTGTAAACTGGGCAAGATCATTCATAATCAAATAGTAGGAGGCATAATAAATTCCTGCCCCCGGCACTAACGTAAAAATTCCCGTAATTAGAAATATTGTAACCGGTGTTCTGCGTATGGCAGATAAAATCCTTGCCAGCAATGTCAAAATCACCGTAGCCCACAGGGATGCCATTGCTATGCCTGCCCCATAATCTAGAAATAATTGATATGTCATCCATCCCACACATCCATTTACAGCACAAAAAATATATTCCTTTTTAGGTGCATTAAAGAGAACAACGAATGACAGAGTCGCCAGCATAGATAAAATAATTTGAACTATCATAACGGTACGGCACCTCCTGTTAATAATTGAAATACCTTAATGGCGCCCCCGACCCCGATTGCAATACACATTCCTGTCAGCAGTGCATCAATAAGCCGAATCCCGCCGGACAGATAGTCGCCGCCGAACAGATCTCGAATTGCCATAGTCATTGCTACTCCCGGCACCAATGAAATAAGCCCGCCGATAATTACCTTATCAAACCAGATTCCAGTCCCTGCGGAATACAAAACCAGGCTCCCTACTGTTACGATTGCACTTCCGATAATATTTAATATAAATTTAGATGCATGATGTCTGGATGCTGTAATTAAAAATACCCGCAGGAGCGCTCCCATAAAAAAAGATATGATACTGTCATAAGGTCTTCCCCCAAACAAATAGCAGAAACTGGCTCCTCCCATTCCACATGCCAGAATACGCGCCCATTTTGCGGGTTCTTTCGAATTTTTGCAGGCTTCCAACCGCTCATATGCCTGTTCTATACTGCATGTCCCTGCACTGATTTCCCGTGAAAGCTGATTAATATCAGCTAATCTTTGCAAATTAGTATTACCAATGGTTACATAACGTACCATACTACTGCCATCTTCTTCCTGTTCATAGGCCGTAGCAAAAATTCCATTGGTAACTACAAACACATTATAATCTGTAATCCCATATGTTTCGATAATACGGCTTACCGTTTCCTGTACACGGTAAATTTCCCCGCCATTTTTTAACAGTACTTCTCCCGTAGATACCGCTAGGTTCAAAATTCTCCTGTTTTCCATATCATGCCTATCTCCTGTTTCTTTTTTCTTGTTTTCATTCTACACGAAAACAGTCAGAATGCAATCTTTTTCTATTTTTGTCACTATATTTGCAACACTTTTCCCGCCTCCGGAAGTATACAAGATGTCCCCAAATGTTCCTTCACTGCTGCAATTGCCATAATTCCAGTACAATGCATAGGAACCACAATCTCTGGTTTTATCTCCTTTAGCGCCTGTATGGTAGCATCCAGACGTTCTTTTCCACATCCCTTCAGATGCATTCCTCCAAATATACTGTAGATTTTTTCTCCGGGAAAACTTTCTTTTACGCAGGTAAGACAATTTATAATTCCCGGATGGGCACAGCCTGTAAATACATGAAGCCCTCTTTCCTCCCGGATTACCAGAAGCTGCTCATCCGCCATGGTATCCTGTATGAGACTCTTCTTATCCAGATAGAGCAATTCCGGCTTTGGCTCAAAAGAAGTCTGATAGGGAATTTGGGATAATAAAAATATATTTTCTGCAATTTCCTGCTTTTTCTCCTGTATCCGCCTCAGTTTCTCACCACATATTTGTGGATTCCAATCTATCCCAACATAGCGCATCTCGGCGGTTTTAGGGTCCTTGGCATATTTATCCTCAAAAGCCCTGTTGTTTATATATACAGGGCAGGACAATTCTTCCTGTTCTTTTTCCAGCCATTCTCCCAGTCCTCCGCAATGATCATAATGTCCGTGGCTGAGAATAATTCCCTGCAACTCCTTAAGATTCTCCTTTAAAACATGAGCATTCTTTTTAAAAACCCTGGTCTGACCTGTATCAAATAAAAACTTTCCACTCTCTGTTTCAATTAAAAACGAAAGTCCATGTTCTCCAATAAATCCCCGCTTATATACTGTATTCTCTGTTAAAATACTTATTTTCATTCTCTTTCCTCCCTTTATGATATTTTTCTATAAATTAACAAGAAGGGCTCCGCGATGGGGGCCCTTCTTGCTAAACTTCTATTTCTTCCTGCTCTTCCTTTGCCTGAATAATTGCCTCATTCAGTGAAAGCATCTTGGCATCCAGCATGGACACAATTCCGGCACATTCCTGTAAATCACGGCTGATATATTCTGGTGCATTTCCTTCAAATTTATAATAAATCTTATGCTCCAGGGTTGCCCAGAAATCCATGGCAATTGTCCTTATCTGAACCTCAACCTTCGTTTCCACCACCCGGTCTGTCAGGAAAATGGGTACGGTCACCAGCATATGATAGCTTTTATAACCGCTTTCCTTTGGATTCTTAATGTAATCCTTTACAGAAACAACGGTAAGATCATTCTGCTTCCCAATCATCTCCGCCAGCCGGTAAATATCAGAGGTAAAAGAACATACGATACGGATTCCGGCAATGTCATTTACATGAGTCACCATATTATCAATGGTGCTTTCATATCCGCATCTCTTTAATTTCTTCACAATACTCTCCGGTGTCTTGATTCTTGACTTAATATATTCAATTGGATTGTAGTTATGTACATGCAGAAATTCATCGTTTAGAATCTCAAGCTTTGTCCCTACTTCTTTCAATGCCGAATTATATAAAAAGATAACTGTCTTCCAACTATCTACTCCCTCATTAAATGTAACAGGCATATCCATTTTCCACCCTTCTTTCTATCTTTTTGTCTATTTTATTATAGCATATCCACAGTAAAATAGTGCATTTTTCACTATATTTTATAAAGTTTTCACTTTTTCTATACAAGTTGTTTTAAATGAGTTCAAAATGTAAATTGCATGTAGTTTTTATTTTTTTCAAAACCATAACTTTTATAAAGCTGTACTCCCATATCAGACGCTGTAATCTGTATTGTACTACATCCATATTCTTTTGCCTCTCTCACCACTCTGTCCAGCAACTCTTTCCCAATCCCTTTTTGTCTATGGCTAGCCACGAGACAAACGTTCCATCCTTTAGGTGTTTTGTATAGTATTACTAAATCATCCTGTGTTAATTTTCAATATACTGTACTCATCTCTTTTTTCCCCACATTTATATTCTACAGTTCCAGCTTCAAATCGTTTTCCTTTATCCATCCGATTTTTCGGAAAAACTGACCAAAGAGCCAGGTCAGCACTCCCGGCAGAATAAAGCAGATCAATAACATCCCCAGCCAGTCAAAAGCTGTAATCGCTTCTTTTGCTCCTGCCGCTATATCATTCACCCATCCGGTATATATTCCAATCTGCCCCACCAGACCGCAGGTTCCCATACCAGAGGCAACCGCGGCTCCATTCATCTTTAATTGGAATATACAGGTTGCAATTGGTCCTGTTATTGCTGATGTCAATGTTGCTGGAATCCATATCTTCGGGTTCTTTACAATATTTCCCATTTGAAGCATACTGGTTCCAATTCCCTGTGCAAAGAATCCGCCCCATTTGTTTTCTTTAAAGCTCAGCACTGCAAATCCTATCATCTGGGCACAGCAGCCAGCCACTGCAGCTCCTCCTGCAAGCCCTGTAAGACTTAATGCCGCACAAATTGCCGCACTGGAAATCGGAAGAGTTAGGGCAATTCCTACAATGACCGATACAAGCACTCCCATGAAAAATGGCTGCAGCTCCGTTGCCCACATAATGGCAGTGCCTACGGCACTTGCTGCCTTTCCAATTGCCGGAGCCCACCACATAGATAACAAAACTCCTACCAAAATAGTTATAAATGGTGTCACAATAATATCAATCTTGGTTTCTTTTGAAACTGCTTTTCCACATTCTGCTGCAAAAATTGTGATAATAAGCACTGCCAATGGACCGCCTGCACCCCCAAGAGAATTGGCAGCACCTCCAACAGCCGTCAATGAAAACAACACCAGCGGAGGACATTTCAGGGCATGTCCAATGGCAATTGCCATGGCATATCCCGTTGCACTTTTGGCAAATCCACCTACTTCTACCAGAATGCTGATTCCAAACTGTTCTCCCAATGTACTGATGATGGTTCCTATCAAAAGGGATGCAAATAATCCCTGCGCCATTGCCCCCAATGCATCAATTCCATATCGCTTTGCAGAAAATTCAATATCTTTCCTTTTTAAAAATCCTGATACTTTACTCATCTTCTCTCCTCAATTTATATCTTATTTTGCCTAAAAAAACAGTGTAATCAAGACACCTTCATCGACATTCCTGATTACACTGTACATTTTTGCAAATTATTTTGTCTCTAATATTTTGTCAATACTTACTAATTTTACACAGATAACAAAAATTTCTGTAGCCATTTTCAAATCTTCCAAAGTTGGGTAGGTCGGTGCCAGACGAATGGTTGTGTCTTTTGGATCTTTCCCATATGGATAAGGTGCTCCTGCCGGAGTCAATGTTACACCTGCTCTTTTCGCTTTTGCAACAATTGCCTTTGCACAGCCTTCCAACGATTCAAAAGCAATGAAATATCCACCCTTTGGTGTTGTCCAGCTTCCAACTTCACGTCCTTCCAGCTCTGCGCTGAGGCTGTCAATAATCATTTCAAACTTAGGGCGTAAAATATCTGCATGTTTTCTCATGTGTTCTACCATGCCATGAATATTCTTAAAATATCTCACATGACGCAGCTGGTTTACTTTGTCGTGTCCGATTGTGGCAATAGACATTTGTTTCTTAAAATCTACCAGATTATTTGCGGAAGTCGCAACTGCGGCTACACCGGACCCTGGAAAACTAATTTTGGATGTAGAACAGAATTTGTAAACTAAATCCGGGTTGCCTGCACGTTTACATTCTGCCATAAGCTCTACCAGATTATCCTGTTCGATATCATATAAATGGTGCACTCCATATGCATTATCCCAATAAATACGGAAATCTTTTGCTGCTGGATTCAATCTTGCAAAACGACGTACTGTTTCATCTGAGTATGTAATTCCCTGTGGATTGGAATACTTTGGTACACACCAGATACCTTTGATTGCCTCATCTTTACTTACCAATTCTTCCACCATATCCATATCCGGTCCGGTAGAAAGCATTGGAATATTTATCATTTCAATTCCAAAATATTCTGTAATTGCAAAATGTCTGTCATATCCCGGTACTGGACATAAGAATTTCACCTTATCCAACTTGCACCATGGAGTATTTCCCATTACACCATGAATCATAGAACGAGAAATGGTATCATACATAATACTCAAACTGGAGTTACCAAAAATAATAATATTATCCGGATGACATTCAATCATATCACCTAATAATACCTTTGCTTCCTGAATACCATCCAATACACCGTAATTACGGCAGTCTGTGCCATCTTCACAGCTTAAATCGGAATTACTGTTCAATACATCCATCATTCCCATGGAAATATCCAGCTGCTCTGCGGATGGCTTTCCTCTTGACATATCCAATTTTAATTTACTTTTGGCATATCTCTTATATGTTGCTTCCACACTTGCTCTTTCCTGTAATAACTCTTCCTTGCTCATTTCCTGATATGACTGCATTTTAAAATCCTCCTAGAAACTTATATTATCAAATTGGGTAATTCTCTTTCATTATTGTTTTCTGCAACTTTTTATATTATGCACCATCCTTATGGTATTTGTAAAGTATTTTCTTTCACAATTTTACATTTGTTCGCCTGTTGCGGACTGTGCATTTTTACCAAAACTATGGATTTTTCTTTATAAATTGGAGATGTTCCTTGATATTTTTCTCATATCCGTTCTCCGTAGGTTCGTAAAAATGATAATCAGTTAATCCGTCCGGCAGATACTGCTGGTTGACATAATGATTGGGATAATCATGGGCATACAAGTAATCAATGCCATGTCCAAGTTTCTTTGCTCCTTTATAATGAGAATCTTTTAAATGCGCCGGAACAGGAGCTGTCTTTGTATTCCGTATTACTTCTGTTGCCTTGTCTACAGCGATATAGGCCGCATTGCTCTTTGGTGCACTTGCCACATAGGTTACCGCCTGTGCCAATACAATTCTTGCCTCCGGCAATCCAAGGCGTTCTACCGCCTGTGCCGCACTCACTGCCAACGTCAATGCATTGGGATCTGCATTCCCTACATCCTCCGATGCACAAATCATAATTCTGCGGGCAATAAACTTAATGTCTTCCCCTGCATACAGCATCCGTGCCAGATAGTAAACTGCTGCATCCGGATCTGATCCCCGCATACTCTTAATAAATGCTGATATGGTATCGTAGTGATTGTCCCCTGTCTTATCATAACGCACTACACGTTTCTGGATACATTCCTGTGCTACCTCCAGAGTAATATGCAATTTTCCATCTTCGCCTCTGGGTGTGGTGAGAACCCCCAGCTCAATAGCCGTCAATGCTGCTCTTGCATCTCCATTTGATACATCTGACAAAAATTCCAATGCTTCTTCTTCCAGTACCGCATGATAAGAACCCATTCCCTTTTCGGTATCTGTCACAGCTCTTATTAATATGCTTTTTATATCTTCTTTGGCAAGAGGCTTTAATTCAAATATCACCGATCTGGATAATAACGCTCCGTTTACCTCAAAATATGGATTTTCGGTAGTTGCCCCAATTAATATAATAGTTCCATCCTCTACAAAGGGCAGGAGATAATCCTGCTGTCCTTTATTGAAACGATGGATTTCATCTATAAAAAGAATGGTTTTTTTCCCGTACATTCCTTGATTATTCTTTGCCTGCCCTATGACTTCTTCCATATCTTTTTTTCCGGAAGAAGTGGCATTTATCTGAGTGAACTCGGCGCTGGTGGTATTGGCAATTACTTTTGCCAGAGTGGTCTTTCCCGTTCCGGGCGGTCCGTAAAAAATAATGGAACTTAACTTATCCGCTGCAATGGCCCGGTATAAGAGCTTATCTTTCCCAATAATGTGCTGCTGTCCCACCACTTCTTCCAGCTTTACAGGACGCAGACGACTCGCAAGAGGGGATTCTTTCTCCTGATTCTGCCCCCGCATATATTCAAACAAATCCATGGTTCCAGCTCCTTTCTCTGTATCTAGTCCAAAATCAATTCATCTACTGTTACAAATTCATAGTTATCCTTCTGTAAGGCATCTATGATTTCTTTTGTGGCTGATACGCTGCTTTCATAACTGTCATGCATTAAAATAATATCACCTTCTTCTACATTCGTCACTACCTTTTTCACAATCTTTGCCCTGTTCTGGCTGGACCAGTCCAGAGTATCTACGTCCCACAGAACCTCTATCATATTCACATTACAATCCAGTTTCTCTTTCCAGTCTCCAAAAGGTGGACGAATATATTCCGGATATATTCCGGTAATTTCATAAATCAGTTCGTTTGTCCGATTCACCTGGGCACATGCCTGTACATCGGAAAGTTTGCTAAGCTGTTCATGCTGATAGGAGTGATTTCCTATCAGATGTCCCTCGTCACTAATTCTCTTTACAATCTCCGGATGCTGCTCTACCTGTTGTCCCAACAGAAAAAATGTTGCTTTTACATTTTTTTCCTTTAATATATCCAGCATCATAGGCGTATAAACCGGATGAGGACCATCATCAAATGTAAGTGCAACCTTTTTCTTTTCTTTTACTGTTTCTATATTATCCTTATGTGTTTCCATTGCTTCTCTCTGCTTCCCTTCTCCCATCTGATAAGATATCACTCCTATGACAAGTGCCACACATATCAAATCAAGACACATCAGTTTTTTCCATAATTTTGACTTTTCAAATCTATACATAAAGTAGAATCCCTCATTCTTTCCTTTCAGTATATGACGGAAAGAATGTCCTTTATCTGCTTTTACTGTATTAATTTCTCATAGATCTCTTTTGTGCGCTCCGACTGACTGTCTCCCAGCAGATACCAGGTTCCATCCACGGCCTCAATCATCAGTACCGGTTCCTCCTCTGGATTTAAGCATACCTTAAATCTTCTCTCATATGCTCTACTGAAAAAGGTCCCTTTGTTTACATTATCCATCCCTGTTCCATGCTGTTTTGAAATTTTAGGAATCTCTTCCAGCAAGGTAACTGATACGATATCTTCTTTGCTAATCCGATACTCTTCCTTTACATGATGAGCTATCAGCTGATGATTTTCATAATTTAATTCCACCGGAGTAAATTCATCTACAATCAGCAGAATACTGGTTCCGACTAATACCACTATCGTAAAGACCACTGTTACAATTCCTATAATTTTAGCCGAAGGTTTAGCCATATTTACAGTAGTTCCAATCCCCACCCTCTTCTCCACCATAAAACGGCTGTCAGACTTATTGTAATAAAACATTCCCCCTATCCAGTTGTCATCATCTTCCGGCAGCAGCAATTCCCTGCCCTCTAACAGTTTCCTCCTCTGTTTGTTGATGGTCTGCCAGCTTAAAATACAGAGCACAAAGGGAAACAGACAATACACCACAGATATTGTAACCAGAGATAAAATCATATATTTGCTATCCAGATAAAAACAACCTAACATCATCCCACCAAAAAGTGCTGTGCTCCATATCATACCATGAAAGCATCTACTCCACTGATATTTACGAATTCTGGAGAATTGCATATTTACCTGACTATCTGTGGTAATTACCATCACCGGCTGTCTGTTATAATAATGTATCATCCAAAGGAAAAGAATTCCTATCGATGCTATACTGATTAATACAAGTTCTACTACCCAAAGCTCTGGTGCAGCCTGGCTATTCAGTTTCTTGTACAATACCACCTCTATTACAACTGGAAGAAAACAGGCGATACATGCTGCCAGAGCAGACCTCTGAAAGTATTTTGGTTTTTCTTCTGTTGCCGCGGTCAAGTCTACATATACGTTATTCTGCATCGTTTCACCATGAATCAGCTGATATTCCCTCTTGAATTCCCGCAGCCTTTTATTGGCTCTAATGTAAGGAATATTAATGATAAAAATTGAACCACACACCCACAACATCCATAACGCCATCATAATGGAAAAGTAGGACGGGAGACATACCAGAACATACAGTACCAAAAGTGAAATGGATGTCCACTTTAACTGCTTTTTATAATCTACTGTCAATTTTTGTACTCTTTCTTCTTTCAGTGCCCCCTTCCACAAGGCAACCCCAAACAAAGAGTTGTTTTGCTCTTTTCCTACTCCGGCATATACAATGTACAAAATAGGCAGCATGGGTAATATGCAGATACTTAATATTATTCTGATTATCATATTTTTTCCCTCCTATATAATTTCTTACACAGTTGTAAAAACTCTTCCTCATCTATACCTGAAACTTTTGCTTCTGCAACCAACAGCTCCAATTCTTCTCTCATTTTTCCAGTTATCCCATCCTGTTTCCGCTCTTTACACGTTACAATAGCGCCATTGCGCCGGTCCGTAATAATGTATCCCTCCTGTTTCAGCAGCTGATACGCTTTGTTTACCGTCATGGTATTGATTCCAATTTCCTGCGCCAGTACCCGTATGGACGGAAGCCTGTCGCCATCTAAAAACTCTCCCCGGGCCACTGCCTGCACAATCTGATCCCGTACCTGCTGGTATATGGGAATACTGCTGGCAAAATCCAGCTTCATTATCATATCATCACATCCTTTGTCCTGTTTGTATTATATATTATAATACAAATGAGACAAAAATACAAGTAGAACAAAACAGGCTGTATGCTCCCCCAGAGGGATTATACAGCCTGTTTTGTTGTGGGGGCGGGGAAATAAATCCAATGGCTCCTCACCTGTCAAATAATACCAATTTTTTTAAGAAGATACTGTGCATTGGTGGTTTTTGACACTCCTTGTTTCATTTTATAATCGAAGAGAATCTCATCATTAGAATACCGTTCGTAAAAACAATAATTCTCAATACGCTGGTATATACTTTCTAATTTACAAACCTCTAAATCATGTGTTGTAATAATACCACATACTCCCAATTCATAAAGTTTTTGAAGAACCCCCTGGGCTCCTTTCAGTCTGTCAACAGAGTTTGTGCCTCGAAATATTTCATCAATCAGGAATAGTTGATGCTTATTCGCCTGGGCAGCATCTATAATTTCCTTAACTCGTTTTAACTCTGCATAAAATGTGGAAATTCCTTCTGTTAATGCATCAGCAATACGCATGGAAGTCATTACTTTCATTATCGAACATGTCATCTGCTCTGCGCATACATAACTTCCCGTTCTGGCCAAAATCATATTAATACCCACGGTTCGCATAAATGTGGTTTTTCCAGACATATTGGACCCGGAAATAATTAAGATATTATTGTTTAGTTTCAAATTGTTACAAACCCTATTTTCATTGTTCAAAAGGGGATGTCCTAAATTTTCGGCCTGAATGATATTATGTTTTGTAGAAAGCATAGGTATACAGGTAACAGAACAATTACGGGGCAGATTTGCCAGACTCAACAAACTTTCCAATTCTCCCATTGCCAAAAACCATGTCTCAACCGAATCACCATGCTTTTGTTTCCACATATCTAAATCCACAGCATTTTTATAATCCCATAGCCATACTGCATTCAAAAGGAGGCAGGCAATCCAATTTTGCCGCTGACTTATATTATCTGCTATCTTTGATAACTCGTGTATTGCTTCTTGGGCTGAAAGCAAAATTGATTTAATTTCCTCTAAACGAGAGGATGAAAAATTCTTTTGCACAGTTTCCTTGATAACATCATCATAACTTGCAATTTTATAAGAAATTTTCCTCATTATTCCTACATATTGGTTTGTTTTAAGACTGCCAATTCCCCAAAGTAAAATTTGAAACATAATCATAATGCTTGCAATCAATATACTGTATTTATTTTTTGTTACTATAGAAAAAATAACTGAGCCGCAAGTAAGTATACGTGAAATGTCTAACAATAGCCGCAAAAACCTGCTTTTGATAAATCTCTTTTTACACTGCAATTCAGAAATAAGCGTAGGAAACGACTTATCTATACCAATTTTTGAAAAGTAATATTCTATATGGCTGCTCCAGGAATAGTCATTGTTCAATTCTGAAATAGCCTCCTGCCGCATTTGTATATCTTCTTGTGAATAATTCGGATTCAATAAGTCTTGAGCAAGCCTTAATCTGCCATAATAAGTATTTGTACTATTCAGAAACTGGAACAAGGAGTGCCTGCCCACAATATCTAAATCCATTGCATAGTAATGGTTGTAATCAATAAATTCTTCCCCAATGTCATCGAATGAACCCCATTCCCCCGAGATGCGGCATAAGTTCTTTTTGGCGATAGCAATAAGTCCTGCCTCATATGCGACACGCTCAAATAGTTTTCTATGATAAACACAGGCAATGATAAAAATAGCTGCTTCCCCACACAACAAGACAATTAGTTTTAAAGGGAAATGATTTGTCCACACACTATAAACGGCATACCCCAACATAACGATCCAAATCAATTTGAATATCCCTACTATATTAGCCCGTTTATCATATTCTGCGTGCTCTGATTCTCTTTTCTTTATTTCAGCTTCGTATTCTTGATACATAAGTAACTATCTCCATTCTATATTTCTAGATATCATCTATTCTATTATTTAATAGGAGATTTCGCAAGCTCGGATTTTTGCCAAAAATATAGAATGGGGGTGTCGGGAAAAAAGCCAATGACTCCTCGCGATACTAGATATGGGAATCACGTTTTATGTGATTCCCATATCTAGTATATACATAAAAGAAAATTGATTTTCCCGACAATCCCATTCCAATTTGTGCCTATCTGGTCTTTGCATTTAATTTACCATTTTCCAGTTCAATGAGAATGGTATCGCCTGCCCCGACCTGATCTGCCAGAATCAATTTTGCCGCCAGTGTTTCTACTGTTTTCTGAAGATAACGCTTCAGTGGTCTTGCACCATACACTGGATCATATCCGCTGTCTACAATAAACTGCTCTGCCTGAGGAGTAAGCTCTATTGATATTTCCTGTTCTACCAGGCGCTTGTTCAAGTCTGCCATCAGCAGGTGAATAATTCCACCAATATTATTTTTACTCAATGGCTTAAACATAATAATTTCATCCAGACGGTTCAAAAATTCTGGTCGGAAATTACTCCGCAGCTCATTCATTGCTGCCTCTTCTGCCTCCGGCTTAATCTCTCCATTTTCTCCAATTCCCTCTAACAGATACAAGGAACCCAGATTGGAGGTCATAATAAGGATGGTATTCTTAAAGTCTACCGTCCGTCCCTGCGAATCGGTAATACGTCCATCATCCAATACCTGCAGCAATACGTTGAATACATCCGGGTGAGCTTTTTCTATTTCATCAAAGAGAACTACCGAATAAGGCTTTCTTCTTACTGCCTCTGTCAGCTGTCCGCCTTCTTCATACCCTACATATCCGGGAGGTGCGCCAATTAGACGTGAAACGGAATATTTCTCCATATACTCACTCATATCGATACGTACCATGTTACTCTCATCATCAAAAAGGCTTGTCGCCAGTGCCTTTGCAAGCTCTGTCTTACCAACTCCGGTAGGTCCCAGAAACAGGAAGGAACCAATTGGTTTGCTGGGATCTTTGATTCCCGCCTTAGAACGGATAATTGCCTCTGTTACCTTGGTAACGCCTTCTTCCTGTCCTATGACACGTCTGTGAAGTTCTTCATCCAGATGCAGTGTCTTATTTCGTTCACTCTCTGTTAATTTTACCACTGGAATCCCGGTCCATCTGGAAATAATTTTTGCAATTTCTTCTTCACTGACATTTTCATGCACCAGACTCAATTCTTTATTTCGTACCTGTTCTTCTTCAATTTCTAATTGTTTTTGAAGCTGAGGTAATTTACCATACTGAAGCTCTGCCGCTTTTTCTAAGTCATAATTCTGCTGTGCCTTGGCAATCTCTGCATTGACAGCTTCCAGCTCTTCTCTTAATTTCTGTACTTTTTCTACGGATTTCTTTTCATTGTCCCACTGTGCCTTCTGAGTCTGAAATTCATTCTTTAGTTCGGCAAGTTCTTTCTGCAATGCTTCCAGACGATCTTTGCTTAACCGATCCTCTTCTTTTTTCAGTGCTGCTTCTTCAATCTCCATCTGCATTACCTTACGGGAAAGCTCATCTAACTCGGTAGGCATGGAATCCAGCTCCGTTTTTATCAGTGCACAGGCTTCATCCACCAAGTCGATTGCCTTGTCCGGCAGGAAGCGGTCACTAATATAGCGGTTGGACAAAACGGCCGCCGATACCAGTGCGCCATCGTTAATCTTAACTCCATGGAAAACTTCATAGCGTTCCTTTAATCCACGCAGGATAGATATGGTGTCTTCTACGGTTGGTTCTTCTACTCGTACTGGCTGAAATCTTCGCTCCAGCGCCGCATCCTTCTCAATATATTCCCGATATTCATCCAATGTAGTAGCACCGATACAGTGGAGTTCTCCTCTGGCAAGCATAGGCTTTAAAATCTGGCCTGCATCCATGGCTCCTTCTGTCTTACCAGCACCTACAATGGTATGGAGTTCATCAATAAACAGAATAATCTGCCCATCACTGTCCTTTACTTCATCCAGAACTGCTTTTAACCGTTCTTCAAATTCACCCCGGTATTTGGCACCTGCTACCAGTGCACTCATATCCAGCGCAAACAATTTTTTATTCTTTAATCCTTCGGGTACATCCCCCCGGACGATACGCTGTGCCAATCCTTCTACTGCTGCGGTTTTACCAACACCCGGCTCTCCAATCAGTACGGGATTGTTCTTGGTCTTTCGGGACAGGATACGAATGACATTGCGAATCTCACTGTCACGTCCAATTACAGGATCTAACTTCTGTTCCCTTGCCCGCTCTACCATATCATAACCATATTTGGTTAATGTATCATAAGTTGCTTCGGGATTATCGGAGACTACCTTTTGATTGCCTCTTACGGTTGCCAGTGCCTGTAAAAACCGTTCTCTGGTAATGCCATATTCTTTAAAAATTTCTTTCACTGCCTTATTTGGATATTTTATCAGTGTTAAAAACAGGTGCTCTACCGATACATACTCATCACCCATCTTTTTTGCTTCATCTTCTGCGCTGATTAATACCTTATTGAGACTTTGTCCCATATAAATCTGTCCGCCGGATACTTTTACCCGCTTCTCTAAATGACGGACTGCGTTCTGGGTAAAATGCTCTTTATTTATTTCCATCTTCTCAATGAGCTTTGGAATCAGTCCTTCTTCCTGCGTCAGCAAAGATACCAACAAATGCTCCTGCTCTATTTCCTGATTTCCATACTCATAAGCCAGTTTTTCACAGCCATTGATTGCTTCGATTGATTTTTGTGTAAATTTTTGAATATTCATAAGGGGGCCTCCTTCCCTTAAACTATGTCCTTCTTGTTCTACTATACATATAACATTATCACCGTTTATTAGCAGTGTCAAGAGGTGAGTGCTAAAATAATCTGTTAACTTTTGCAACCCCAGTGTTTAT
>CAZUKR010000013.1:0-40970 GCA_964620885.1 uncultured Eubacterium sp. | reverse complement strand
ATAATTTACATTTTATCGGATAATGCCCTGTAAATCAAGTTCAAAAAAGGCTAAGACTCAGAATCCCCCTGACACTTTATATAAAGTAAAAAAGGCAGCTGTCGATCGCTGCCTTTTTTAGGAGAAGGTATTTTTACTATGGGGTGTAGCAAAAACTATATAATGTATTGGGGGGTTTTTACATTAATTATAGTATCATACATCCATAGATAACTGTGCACAAAGTTCACAAAAAAGGTTATGCACTTTTGTACATAATGTACAGTCCTTTTTTCCCACCACCACTGTAGTAATATGGCATTTTGCACAATTTATGCTTCAAACAGCTCCTCAAACTCGTCTCTGCCAATTTTTTCCTTCTCTAGCAGAAGATTTGCGCACTTATGAAGAATACCCTCATGTTCCTTTAAAAGGCCTTTTGCTCTTCCATAACATTCATCAACAATACGTTTTATTTCGTTATCAATAACACCGGCGATATTTTCACCATATGCTCTAGTATGTGCTAAATCACGTCCAATAAATACCTCATCATCATCACTATCATAATTAATAAGTCCCACATTCTCAGACATACCGTATTTTGTTACCATAGCTTTGGCAATGCCGGTTGCCTGTTTGATATCCTGAGACGCTCCAGTTGTAATATCATCAAAAATTAACTCTTCAGCCACACGTCCGCCAAGATCCACAACAATTTCCTGTAACATCCTACCCTTGGTATTAAACATTTCTTCACGCTCCGGCAAAGGCATGGTATAACCTGCTGCCCCTACTCCCGTTGGAATAATGGATACGGAATATACCGGCCCCACATCCGGAAGAACATGGAATAAAATAGCATGGCCTGCTTCATGATACGCTGTAATTCTCTTTTCCTTATCGGAAATAATACGGCTCTTTTTCTCTGAACCAATTCCCACCTTTACAAATGATGTCTGTATATCATGCTGGACGAGATAAGCACGTTCTTCCTTTGCAGCACAGATTGCAGCTTCATTTAGAAGATTCTCCAGATCAGCTCCGGTAAACCCTGCTGTGGTCTGAGCAATCTGTTTTAAATCTACATCATCACCCAAAGGTTTATTTTTTGCATGGACTTTGAGAATCTCTTCACGTCCGCCAACATCGGGTCTTCCAACATGCACCTTACGGTCAAAACGTCCCGGACGCATAATTGCAGGATCAAGAATATCTACACGGTTCGTTGCTGCCATAACGATAATTCCTTCGTTTACACCAAAACCATCCATTTCTACCAGCAGCTGATTCAATGTCTGTTCACGTTCGTCATGACCACCGCCCATTCCAGCACCTCTGCGTCGTGCCACTGCATCTATTTCATCAATAAATACGATACACGGAGCGTTTTTCTTGGCTTCTTCAAATAAGTCTCTCACACGTGATGCACCTACACCTACAAACATCTCCACAAAATCAGAACCTGAAATACTAAAGAACGGAACTCCTGCTTCTCCGGCCACTGCTTTTGCCAACAGTGTTTTACCCGTTCCGGGAGGTCCTACCAAAAGTACGCCCTTTGGAATTCTTGCTCCAAGCTTAGTGTACTTACGAGGGGAACGAAGGAAATCAACTAATTCTTCCAATTCTTCCTTCTCTTCCTTCAGTCCTGCTACGCTTGAAAAATTAACTTTTTTATTCTCATCCGTGGTCATTTTTGCACGGCTCTTTCCAAAATTCATCATTTTGTTTCCACCGCCGCTGGATGCTGCCGCATGATTTGTCATAATGATATAGAAAATAAACAATACTGCAAATAGTACCAACGTTGGAAGAATAGAAATCAGCCAGTTTTCCTGAGGCATTTCCTTGACCTGATACTGGGTAAAGTCATGTTTTTTCATTGTTTCCTGAATGGTATTTACATCTGACAGATACAACGCCACTGTTGTTGTTTTATCCTGGCTTTTTATGGTAATATCCGCTTCTCCGCTGGGAACCTCCCGATTCTGTGAAATAACGACTGATTCCACATTTCCTGCATCTATATCATCTTCAAATTGTGCATAGGTATAGTTCTCTGCCTGCCCAAGTCCATTGGAACTGTCCTTTAACAGCCATAACAACGCCAAAATTAAAATTACTCCTATATATAGTCCAAACGCTCTATATCGTTTTTGTGTATTCATGTACACGCCTCCTCTCGTCTTTCTATCTATTTAAGCATCTAATTCCACCACTCCTATATAAGGAAGGTTTCTATAATGCTGCATATAATCAAGTCCATAGCCCACAACGAATTCATCCGGAATCTCAAATCCGGTATAATCCACGCTAACATCTACCACTCTACGCTGGGGTTTATCCAAAAGCGTACAAAGCCGCAGACTTTTGGGCCTTCTGTTTTTTAAATTTTCCAGTAAATAATTTAATGTTCTTCCTGAATCAATAATGTCTTCTACTACCAGCACGTTTTTTCCTTCAATTGCATCATCTAAATCCTTTATGACCTTTACTACTCCGCTGGATTTTGTATCATTCCCATAACTGGATACGGACATAAAATCAATAGAAACCGGAACGGTCAGATGTTTCGCCAATTCACAGGTAAAAAACACACCGCCTCTTAACACGCTTACCAGATGTACCTCTTCGCCTTTATAATGTTCACTAATCTGTTTTCCCATTTCATGAATTCTTTTTTCTACTTCCTCCTTTGAAATCAATACGCGAATAACTTCACTCATGAATATTTCCTCCATCTACCTGTATCTCTAAAATTCTTTTCGTATGTTCTGTTACCTTTACATCTTCACTGATGCGATAACCAATTGCCCAAATAAGATGTGTTTCATCTGCCAGAAGCAATAATTCATCCCGTTGCTCTCTGGGCACTTTTTCATCTATAAAATAATTTTTTATTTTCTTTTTTTTACCCTCAGCATCTATAATTAAATAATCTTTTTCCCTTCGGGTCCTCAGGCGCATACTGCCATTTATTTTATCATAATCAAACCATTTCGTATACATCTTTTTGGGAATTTCTTGATTTTGCAGACCGCCCTCTATAATTCTGGTACGAATCTCATAGCCGTATTCCAAAATCTTCACCGTTTCCCCCAAAGATACCTGCCACTCCTCTAAAACAACGTCTTTCATGAATTCTTTGGTGATCTTTTTTATTACAATTCCTTCATATGTTCTTTTTGCCTCTAACTGATACGGCAGATGTATTTCCCTTCCCACCTGTTTATCAAACAGATCCAGCACCTGTTGCACATGTACCTCTGAAATATCCCTGCTGCTGCCTGCGGACTCTGCCACAATCTGATGCACAAGACTTTTATAAATAACCGCTTTCTCCTCTAATATCCCCTCCGGGATATGAACAACACCACTGTCTTTACGGATATATTTTTTCTTTGCTTCCTCTGTCAGCTCCCCCAGCAGCTCCTCCAGCTCTACAGCCATTGCCGCCGTCTGATTCATATGGGATATTGCCTGACTGTTGATTTGACTTAATACGGGAAGAACCTGATGACGAATACGATTTCTGGTATACTCCAGCTCCTGATTTGTTTTATCAATACAATATTTTTGTTCCTGCTCCTTTAAATATCCTTCGATTTCCCTTCTCTCAATACAAAGCAGGGGACGTATGATATTCTCCCGTACCGGAGGAATTCCACACAGTCCCTTGAGTCCCGTTCCCCGCGCCAGATGAAACAGCATGGTTTCCGCACAGTCATTCTGATTGTGAGCTACTGCTATTTTATCTATCTTAAATTCCCGGGATGCCTCTTCAAAATATTGATATCGCAGAACTCTTGCCCCTTCTTCTACTGTCATTTTATGCTCTCTTGCATAAATGTCCGCTTTACAATGATATACCTTACAGGGTATTTTATGCTTCCTACAGAAATTTTCCACAAATTCTGCATCTTCCCTGCTGTCTTTTCCTCGTATTCCATGCTCCACATGCACTACAAAAAGTCGATATTTCTTTTCCTTCTGCAATTCTGACAGCACCATCAGAAGACAGATGGAGTCTGCGCCGCCAGATACTGCTGCCAGAATACCCTCTCCTTCTTCTGCCATATGATGCTGTTCCATAAAAGTCAGTACTTTTTTTTGCATTTATTTCTCCCAGATTCCTGCCGCCAATACCGTCATATCATCCGGTACTTTTCCGGCTGTAAATAATAAAATCCGCTCCAGCACCTGCTTTGCAATCTGCCCTGGATTATTCGTCTGTATAGTTTCTAAAATTTCACGCAGTGTCTCTTCCGGCGCCGGAACTCTCAAATAGTCCAGTACACCATCTGTCACCAGAATCACAAAGTCTCCATTTTGAAGCTGTCTGGAAGATTTTTCGATTTCAATCTGATGGAAAATACCTGCCGGAAGAGATGCTGAGGATATACACTCTACCTCTTCCCCATGTTTAATGAACGTAGTTGCCGCTCCTATTTTATAAAAATCACATTTCCCTGTATACAAATCAATGTCTGCCATATCTACCGTAGAGAACATGCCTTCTTCTCCCTGAATTACCATGGCGGAATTCATCATACGGATGGCAGTTTCTTTCTGAAATCCAGTTTCCAAAAACTTCTCTATTAACTCTATCACCATTTCACTTTCCTTACAAGCACTGATTCCAGATCCCATACCATCTGACAATGATAGTACACAGCCGCCTCCCTCCAGGTCCAACACGGAAAAACTATCTCCTGACACCTGGGCATTGTCCTTGGTCAGCCTTGCAACCCCATGAATACTTTGATATACCGTGTCTTCTTCAAAAGTCAAAAAGGCTTCTTCCTTTCCCACCAGAGACCGCACAAATTTTCCCGGCACCATATTCCGCCGCATTCCCTGGCTGATTCCTTTTGCAATTTCCTTTATAGTAACGCAGTTTCCCCAGCGGGAACACGCCGTAAGCTGTAAAGACAGCCTGCCGTTCTGTCGTTCATAAAGATGTATATCATTGATTACAATTCCCCGTTCCTTGAGTTTGTACTTCACCGCGGATACCATCCGCCCTCTGGTTTCACTGACATCAATATATTCCTTGGCACAGTCCTGCATAATATCTGCCATGGCATCCAGCTGCTGTGCAATAATTCCCCGATTTTCCAACAGCCTATTGTACCAGGAAAGATTTAATCTTGCCTTTTCAAAAACCCCTACCGCCTCCTCGATAATGGTTTCTGAATAGGGACAATAATCCTCCAGCTGCTGCTGTATCTCCTCCTCTGCTACACCTCTTTTCTCCAGAGAGTGTATCAATTTATAAAATACCTCGTACATGGGGCTGGTATCTTCCTGCCAGCAAATCGCACATTGATTACAGGACATGCATATCTTTCCCGCAATTTCCTGCTGCATCTTTCCCATTTCCTCCGGCTCAAAATTACTTTTATAATGATTCATTTGAGAGAAAATCTGTGATAGTCCGCTAAAGGATTTTGCATAGGACTGAAGTTTTTCCCCATGCTCCGGTGTTGCCGCCTGTGTTACGGGCTTTCTTTGTTTTCTTATGAGATTTTCCTCCAGAAAACGATGACATATGGGCGATGCCACCAGCACCATTCCGGCTACAAGCAGCGACTCCAATACTCCCATCCAGATAGTTGCCCGGTTATGTACCTGCAGCATTTCTCCTGCCATGGTAATTAGAAATACCCCCATTCCTGCTGCCACTGCTCCTATAGATGTCCGGCATGTTTTATTTGCCCACTCTGTCAGCTTAATCACTACCGCCGTCACCAGTATTACCATGGTGTATTTCGCCATTGCCTGTACAGGTACAAATAACGCCATTCCAAATATGGTAAATATCAATAGCAGAGTACGGTTAATTTCCTCCATATAGGATGTTGCAAAAAATCCGGCTATGAGTGGATAGCATCCAGCAAATTCCCCTTTTGCCGCAGCTACTGCCAATCCATACATTACAACTTCTTTCCATTTTCCTTTATTCATTTCTCTTATCCTCCTTCTGCCGCTTTTGGCGTGCAGGAGTTATTATAGAAAGAAGTTTTTAAAATGTTTGTCAAACCGGGGACGTTTTTTGAAAAACTTTTAGACAAAAAAATCCTTAGAACCACTGGTTATGGCGATTCTAAGGAACTTATGTGTTTTAGGAAATTCACCTATTTACCTTTATCTGAATTCTCCCTGAAAATAATTTCGTTTGAATATAGCAGACCTAATTTGGTCTTTGCAATCTGTTCTATGTACTCTTTGGTGGTCACGTATTCTTCATATTCCTGAATCTCACCCTGACGCTGCTCTTCTGCTTCCAGCTGAACCTTCAAATCCGTTTCTTTTTCACCGTATCCCTTATTCTTCTTATACAGTGAAACAATCTGAACCGACATTACGCCAACTAACATCAGTACAATCAGAGTAATACACAACATTCCAGCTTTATTCTGTTTTCTCTGACGGCGCATACGCATTCTTTGTACACTTGAACGACGCGCCTGTTCTCGCTTTGCCATTTGATCTGCCTTTCTTTGCTTGACTCTACAGTTTACATAAACTAATCTTAACTGTTTTCCATACTTTTTTCAATTGCTTTTTGAAAAATCGTAAGACTTTTTTTGCTGTTTTTCTTAAGAATCCTGCTGGCCTTCGCAATATACGGGCTGTCCAAGCCAGGGGCCTGCTGACTACAAACAACACCTTCTTAAGGATGAGCACGCTTACCTTCACCACCAATCTGCTTAAAAGCAAATTGTACAAAAGCATTCCTATTACGACTCCGCCAATGGCAAATCCTCGAATATAACCGCTGTTCTCCTGATACAACATAGCAAAAAGCGCCACTGCGCTCCCAATCCAGAACAACAAATCCTCTATCCCTATCCACACAGTTCCATGAGGCACCAACCTTCGAAAAATTCTAATCAGGTCGTATACCAGCAGTAATATGATTCCCATCAGGAAAGATATTACCAGCACATCTGCTTCTTTTATAATTTCTGCACTTACTTCCATTATTTAAATAATCTTCCCAACAAAGATTCCCCCTGTTTTGATGCCGTCTTTACATCGGAATAGGTAAAGCTGTCTATTCTTCCTTCAATATCGATTTCGCCCTTTTCCAGAGTCAAGCGCTTTACATGAAGATCATTTCCCTTAATCATCAGCATTCCAAGCTCTGTTTCCAGTAATATTTCCCCTACATCAAAGGATAATACATCTATTACACCATTCAACACTCCACTCTTACGATTGGATAATATAATCTTATGGGCCTTCTGAGCCGCCATTCTTTCTTCCATAAAAAATCCTCCTTCATATATTTTCAGGTCCTAGATTGTCCTTTTTAAATATATGAAAGAGGTGTTTTTTTATGACTGTATTCTCTATAAAGTATTTTCTAAACATAACGGAACAGCTCTTTGGCTTCTTCCTTTTTGGTGGTATCCTGTAAATCCAGAACTTCTACCTTTACGGTCCTCGTTCCAAACATAATCTCAATCACATCTCCCACTTTAACGTCTAATGATGCCTTTGCAACTTTTCCGTTTACGGTTACCCTTCCGGCATTACATGCTTCGTTTGCTACCGTACGCCGCTTAATAATACGGGATACTTTTAAAAACTTATCAAGTCTCATGGTTTTTTGTTCCTTCCTTATACATCAAAGTACTTCGACACTCCTAGCTTCCCTGCCCCTCATGAACAAAAGAGGACTTTCCAAAGGAAAGTCCTCTTATCATCATAAACAACTCCGCTTATGCGTTTACCACATCTTTTAAAGCTTTTCCTGCTTTGAATTTAGGCGCTTTAGAAGCTGGAATCATCATTTCTTTTCCACTCTGAGGGTTTCTTCCTGTTCTAGCTGCTCTCTCGGAAACTTCAAATGTACCGAATCCAACTAACTGGATTTTTTCCCCTTTTTTTAATTCTTCAGCAACTACATCTGTAAAAGCCTTTAATGCTTTTTCCGCATCTTTCTTAGATAATTCGGTTTTTTCAGCCATTGCTGCAACTAATTCTGCTTTGTTCATGACAAAATTCCTCCTCTGGATTCTCTTCTCCAATATTAATTATTTCTAGGTCTCTATCTCTGTCAAAGTAATTACTCGTCTAGTAGATTACCTACAAACATATTTATACTTGTTTTCCTTTACTTTGTCAAGAATTTTTGCATCTTTACAGGCTTTTTTAGGGTTTTTATGAAATCTGCCGAAATATCATTTTTTACTTTGTATACTTTTCCTCTTGTTTTTTGCCCATAAAATAGTTATACCTACTTTTAGAGCATTTTATCGATCATTGCCAGAACCTCTTTACCTAATTTTTCAGATCTTTCATCCGCGTCAGCAAGAGATACTCCCTTTACACCATAATAGAATTTCACCTTAGGCTCTGTTCCGGAAGGTCTTACACATACCCATGCATCATCTGTCAAATCATAGTACAATACATTAGATGCCGGAAGTCCTGTAGGTATTATTTCACCAGAAGCCATATTCTTTATGGTATCTTTCTTATAATCTCTAGCAGAAACCACTTGATATCCGCCGATTTCTTCCGGTGTATTTTCTCTTAAAGTATTCATGATTTCCTGGATTTTTTCCAGTCCTTCAATTCCCTTTAAGGTAATTGCTTTCACATCATCTTTGTAGTATCCATAACGCTCATACATAGCAATCATGGCATCCCACAATGTCATATCTTTTGTTTTATAATAAGTTGCAGCCTCACACAAAACCATGGAGGCAACAATTGCATCCTTGTCTCTTGCATAAGTTCCGGTCAGACATCCATAACTTTCTTCCATACCAAAGAGATAAGTTCCGGTTCCCTTTGTTTCAAATTCCAGAATCTTTTGTCCAATAAACTTAAATCCTGTTAATACTTCAATAAGCTGGATTCCATAATATTTTGCAATGGCATCTGCCATATTAGTAGAAACAATAGACTTAACAAAGGCTCCGTCTGCCGGCAGTCCCTCTTTTTCTTTTCTCTGGCTGATTACATAATCACCAATGAGACAGCCTGACATATTTCCTGTTAAGCTATGGTATTCTCCTGTTTTAGAATCCTTTACATAAACACCAAGACGGTCTGCATCCGGATCTGTCGCCAGAATCAAGTCTGCATCTACCTCTCTGCCAAGCTTCAAGCCCAGTTCAAACGCTTCTTCTGATTCTGGATTTGGATAGCTGACAGTAGGAAATTCACCATCTGGAAGTTCCTGCTCTTTCACTACATAAACATTAGTAAATCCAAGTTCTTTTAATACACGGCGCACCGGAATATTTCCTGTTCCATGAAGAGGACTGTATACAATCTTCAGCTCTTTTCCAAACGCGTCGATAGAATCCTGATGAAGTACCAGGTTCTTTAATTCCTCAATATAGGAATCATCAATATCTGCTCCGATTGTTATGTACATATCTGCTGCTTTAGCCGCTTCCTTGTCCATGGTCTTCACGGATGCATAATCAGTTACTTTTTTCACCTCATCCATAATTCCTTTATCGTGAGGCGGTGTAATCTGGGCACCATCTTCCCAATATACCTTATAACCATTGTATTCTGGTGGATTATGGCTTGCTGTAATGTTGATACCTGCAATACATCCAAGTTTACGGACTGCATAAGACAGCTCCGGTGTTGGACGCAAAGATTCGAACACATATGCTTTAATTCCATTTGCCGCCAGACACAATGCTGCTTCATCTGCAAATTCCGGAGACATTCTTCTGGAATCATATGCAAGGGCAACCCCTTTGGCTTGTCCATTTACGGATGCAATATAATTAGCAAGTCCCTGGGTCGCTTTACGTACCGTATAAATATTCATACGGTTAACACCAGCACCTATTACACCACGAAGTCCGGCTGTACCAAATTCAAGATCCATGTAAAAACGCTCTTTAATTTCCTTTTCATCTGCTGCAATAGCTTTTAATTCTGCCTTTGTTTCTTTATCGAAGTATGGGTTATCCAACCACTCCTGATACATTTTTTTATATCCCATCTTATCCTCCTATTCCCTACCTACATTCTTCTTTTATCATACCTCAAATTGTATATTTTCTCAATACTTTATTAGCCTTTTAGTTTGTTCCCGATGTAGTTCCGGTTCCATTACTGGTATCAGAAGTTGACAGTGTTCTATTTCTGATTTCTTGAATTGCTTTCTTTACCGCCTCTTCCTCTTCCTTACTAGATTGCACCTCTGCCTCTTTTTCTTCTTCCTTTTCTTTTTCTTCCTCTTCTGCCTCTTTTTCCGTCTGGAGCTCTATCTTAAGATTTGCCTTCTTGGAGTTGACTATCAGCGTACGTTTCCAGTCTGCATATCCCTCTGCTTTGGCACTGAGGCTATAGGTTCCATACCTCAACTGCATGCTTTGGGAAAGATCTACCGCTTCCCCATTCAGGTACAAGGTTGCATCTTCCGGCTCTATCTTAAACGCAATGGTGCAGTATTTGGGTTCCTCTCCTTTTAACTCTTCCAGATTTACTGTGACTTCACGGTTTGCTTCTACCGTGATCTCACCGGTTCCTCCATACCCATCCTTTACTACTGACAGAAGATATTCTCCCTCCGTCACCTCTATTTTCATATCTTTGACAATTTCCAGAGACATTAAATTTCCTATGGTGATATAGCCGCCTTCAAACAGGCTGGTATTCTGCAGAACCACCGTACCATGTCCGCTGGTAACCTGAATGGCATAAACCTTTTTATCAATTCCCTTTAAACATATAGTATCCTGTTCACTGATTTCCGCCATGGAAATTTTGCTGTTATGATAAAACACCTGAATATCATCTTCATAATAGTAACTGGTCTTTCCTACGGTAATGGATTTTTCCTCTGTATTCAGCACAAAATTATGTATATCCCCATATGTAAATACCTCATCCGATACCTGAATCGAAGTTACCTTCTCCTTCTTCAGCTTCACGCGGACCATTTCCCCAGCCTTCAACTGTTCCATAGTTATACTGCTTCCATACTTATCCTGTATATTGGTTCCACCTGTATAGCTATATTCGTTCTCTTCCTCATCCTTATAACTTTTCAGTGTAATCTGTTTTCCCTTTGTATCTATTTTTGTAACAAGAAACAACGTTTCTTCGGAAATCGCACTTACTTCCTTTGGCTCGTCTGATTCCTCCGGTTTCTCTGTTTTATCTTCCTTTACATAAACTTCTCTGCCGTCCGTCAGCGCAGCTTTCTTTTCCCCGCATCCTGCCAGTAGTAAAATAAGAACCATTAAAGCAAGCCATAAACTCCTTCTCTTCT
This sequence comes from uncultured Eubacterium sp., assembly GCA_964620885.1. Classification (GTDB taxonomy): domain Bacteria; phylum Bacillota; class Clostridia; order Lachnospirales; family Lachnospiraceae; genus Petralouisia. The sequence continues at coordinate 29,725 of CAZUKR010000013.1, read as the reverse complement.
TCTGCAACATCTTTCCTCCATTATCTCATCGTGCTTTTATCTTTTTACAGTAGAATTATATCATATATTTTCTTTCCTTAACATACTATATTCGTTTCCATCAACCGTAAAAAGTTCTCTCTCGCCTCATTCTGTTGAATAATTTTTTCCAGTTTTTCCACATTACGCCCGCATACCCAGGCTTTACTAGAATTAAAATAATGATTGGCTATCTTCCAAAATTTTTCCGGATAAGCCAGACGAATATAAAGCTGTTTCATCTCCTGCACTGTAAAGCCTCTTCTCTGCTGATAGGCAGAAAGCATATCCATTCCCAGCCCCATATTCCAGTTGTGTTTTTCCATGATCTTCCTCATAAAATTACCAAGATCCCCTGCCTGCACATCGTACGTCGCCTTTTCAAAATTGAGAACAACAATTCCCTGTCTGTTAAATATAACGTTGTGCTGGTTATAATCCCCATGACAAATACCATATACTTCTTCGGTTCCTGGTTCTTTCAATTCATGCCGCTGCAGCTTCAGTACCTGCTCTGCTTCCTGATAAAACATCTCATAGCTTTGCATAAATTTTCGTTCAAAATCGTTTTTCTTTTTCCTTCCGTATACGTAATTACGTACCTTTCTCAATTCCCTGGTATGCTTTTCATTTTCCAAAAGCAGGGTATCGTCCTGCACCTGAAGATATTCAGGAATCTCTTCCGGAAACTCCCGCATAACCTTATGTAAGTCTGCCAGCTGATGAACTGCCCGTAAAATGTCATCCCTGTTCTTGGTATCGCACTCTCTTCCTTCATGCCAGTTTCGTACCATATAAACCGTTCCATCCACATCTTTTGTAACTGCTTTTTCTTCTTTATTTTTTACAATACTATCAATCCGTTCTTGTCCATGCTCCTTTAAAAATTCCAGAAGACTGTATAAAAATTCTGCCCTGCCTTCAGAGCCTTTATATTCTTTTAGAATTTTCAATCCTTTGTCTGTATCGCAAATCAGGGCACCTCTCCCCTTAACGGTCTGCTTTACTTCAAACGGATACTGTTCTAATATCAGATTCTCTCGATTATACACACAAACCCCTCCACACAATATTCACAGCTTATTTCCTGCGTCTCTCTATCATATGTGGAGGGGTCTCATTCTATTCAGACTTTTATCTGCTTCATTAAAATTTCCTTTTTATTATCTTCCGGGCGTTCTAAAACATGTTCCAGTAATGTTTCCAGAATAGCTCCCAGTTCTTTCCCAGGTTTTATACCTGCTTCGATTAAATCTTTTCCTGTTACAGCAAGGTCCCTTAAGCTCAGGCATTGTTCTTTTTCTAAAATCTCCTGGTAAATCCTCTGATAACCTTCGATATAAGCTAACTTTTCTTCTCGCTTAAACAGATTTTTACCAAGTATGTCTGCCCGTTTCACCTCAAACAATGCCGGATACTGCTCAAGACCATTTCGATAAATTGCTCTTCTTATGGCTTTGGGCTTCAGGAAAGGCTTTTCATCATGGCTTGCTACCAAAGCCGTTACCTTACGTATGGTATCATTATCAAACTTCAACCTGCGCAAAATATGATTTGCCATCTCTGCCCCCTTCTGGGGATGCCCGTAAAAGCGATATATACCATCCGAATTCGTACTTTTGCATAAAGGCTTTGCAATATCATGCAAAAGCATGGTGAGACGAATGACTTTGTCCGGAGAACTTTGTTTTACTGTTTCTATGGTGTGTTCTCCTACATTGTAGCAGTGGTGCTGATTGTTCTGAGGTGTTTCCATTAATTCATCAAATTCCGGCAGAAACACTCTGGTCAACCCTGTATGATATGCCGTCATGAATTCTTCGGGATGTTCCGAAACCAGAAGCTTGACCAGCTCTACCTGAATCCGTTCAGCACTGACTTTAGACAAATTCTCTGCAAGCTCTGTAATGGCTTTTCTGGTATCTTCTTCTATCTCAAATCCCAACTGGGCCGCAAAGCGCACTGCACGCATCATCCGCAGGGCATCCTCCTGAAAACGTTCTCTGGGCTCACCTACGCAACGGATAATCTTCCTCTCCAAATCTTCCAATCCTGAAAATGCATCCACCAGACCGTCTTTTTCATTATATGCCATGGCATTAATTGTAAAATCACGGCGCTTTAAATCTTCAATCAGATTCGCCGTGAACATAACTTCTCTTGGATGACGTCCATCTTCATATTCTCCATCGACACGGTAAGTAGTTACTTCAAACCCTTCTCCGCCCGTAATAACAGTTACTGTTCCGTGCTGAATACCGGTATCCACCGTCTTTTTAAAAAGTTTTTTTACCAGCAAAGGCTTGGCGGAGGTAGTGATATCCCAGTCTTCGGGCTGACGCCCTAGCACAGAATCCCTGATGCAGCCGCCTACTGCATATGCTTCGCAGCCGGCTTCCATCAGGGTATCTATAATATATTTTACTTTTTCAGGCAATTGAATTACCATCTGTTCTCTCCTACTGACATAGCTGTGCAACAACCTGATTAATCACTTTTCCGTCTGCTTTTCCTTTTAATTCTGCCATAACAGCTTTCATAATCTGTCCTTTATTCTTCGTTGCCACAACATCTGCAAATTTTCCCGTAATATATGATTCCACTTCCTCCTGTGACATCATAGACGGTGCATATTCTTGTATCAAATGGTATCTCTGTTCATACTCCTCTTTTAAATCTTCCCGATCTGCCGGACAGGTATCCATCTGTTCTTTTGCTGTCTTTAATTCTTTTAGAATAACGCGGTCTGTCAGTTCCTCCGGAATACTCTCCCGGCATCCTTCATCGATCGCTACTTTTTTCACCGCTGAGACCAATGTTGAAATTGCATCTTTTCTTCCCTTATCTTTTGCCTTCATTGCTGCAATCATGTCTTTTTGTAATGTCTCGATGTTCATGTTATTTCCTCCTAAAAATTATTCTAAATTATAAAACTCTTCTTACCGTAATGATTGGCCGGTAAGTCGCATTATCATTCCCTACAATACCGTATGCAGTTCCCTTCGCGTGTACAATCTTTCCATTTCCCATATAAATCGCCACATGCCCAGCATAACAAATTAAATCTCCCGGTTGAGCATTGGAATAGCTTACTTCTTGTCCTACGGAACGCTGTGAATAAGAGTAGCTTGGAATGTTGATTCCGAAATGTGCGTACACATAACTGGTGAATCCACTACAGTCAGCTCCCGTATTCGGATCTTTTCCACCCCATACATATGGATTCCCTACAAAGCCCATGGCATATTGTACTACAGCACTACCGTTGACATTAGTGGCGAATCCAGGGTTACTATTGGAATTCCCTCCTGTGTTGCCACCGCCTCCGCCTGTACCGCCACCGCCTGTACCGCCTCCACCAGAGCCGCCATTATTGTTACTCTGATTTGCTGCTGCCTGCTGTGCTGCTGCTGCACGTTCTGCTGCTGCACGTTCTTCCGCTTCCCGGGCTTCTTCATTTGCAATGACTGTATCCTGAGCACTGATGGAATCTTGATATTGTGCCGCAAGTTCCCTTGCCTGAGCCAGCTTCTCGTCAAATCCATCCAACGTACCCTTCTTTTCTGCTATGGTATTCTGAAATCTTGTTGCTGCTGCCTGATATTCTACCTGTGTGCTCTCCAGCTCTGCGATATGTTCTTCCTGCTGCTGCTCCAAAGTTGCTACCTGTTCTTTGGTTTCCTGATATGTAATCAGCAAATTTCTGTCGTAATCGTAGACTTCATTAAAATATTCTACCCTGTTCAACAAATCTGAAATGCTATCTGATTCGAGAATACTGGCAAGAACTGTAGTATCTCCACGCTCATACATAAACTGTATTCTCTTTTTCATAGCCTTATACTGGGTTTTCTCATCTTTTTTTGCCTGCTTCAAATCCTCTTTGGTCTGGGCAAGCTCGTCCTGCTTTATCGCTAAATCTTCCTCCAGTGTACTTAAATCAATCATTACCTGCACCAAATCGGAATCCAACTTATCAATATCTGCCTGAATTTTGTCCTGATTTGCCTTGATTTTGTCAATCTCGGCATTTTTATTATTTAAATCTTCCTGAGCCTCTTTTTTCTTATTCTGGGCATCCGTCTTCTTATCCGCCAAAACTACCGAAACTTGTGAAAAACTTAATGCAACGATTAATAGTGCCGCTGTTAATCTTCTGATTTTCATTTGTTTTTCCTTTCTTAAACCTGTATTTTGTCCACATGGAATAATTATAACACCATTTTTTAGTGATATCAACCGCAGTGACGTTGAAAATTTTGGAAAGTAAAAAAGAAAGCTTATCCGGGTGTTTTGAAATCCATCCGAATAAGCTCAAAGAGAATATTTTTAAATATGTTACATTATTGCCTCTGTTTCCTGTGCTTCCGTCCATTTTTCATTCCACAATTCCATGATACTGTCAAAATCCATATCTTTGTTTGCGGCATGTTCTACTAATTCCTGTATTTTAGCCTGACCTCCTGCCGAAATCATCAACTCGGTATCTGCATTCAATACGTTGAGTAAATCTTCTTCCCCTTTTAATGCAGGCTGATCTTCTACAAATTCTACATCCGCATCCAGTAAAGACTGATAAACTTCAGGGTAATTATCATCTCCCGCTTTAATCGGAAGGCCGCCCTCGTTATATGAAAATCCTGATTTTTCAGTCATCCATTTGACAAAAATCATTGCTGCCCCCTGCTTGTCCGCTTCTGTATCAGCGTTTATTCCGTAATAGAAGTCCGGAGCCGCTGTTGTATACTGTTTTCCATCTATGGAAATAGGGAATGGCATGTATCCTATATCTTCTGGGTTTTTTCCTGCCTGCTGCATCTGGGGATACGCCCAGGAACCAAGTGCAAGACATCCAATCTTTCCACTATTAATCATTCCCTTACTGCCTTCCCAGTCCGTTGTGGAATAATCGTCTTCTGTTAAGCCGCCTGCAACTGCATCATACAAAATTTTATATACATTATAAGCATGAGTTCCATCACCTGGGTCAGAAAATGGGTTTTCTGTATGGAGAAAGTCCTGGTTCATATATTTTGCATCTCCAGTTGCAGTTCCTCCTATATAGTAATCCCAAGACCCAAGGGTCCATCCTGCTGCATAATTTGTATACAACGGAATAGCATCTGTTTTCTCCTTAATATCCTGAAGTGCTTTTATAAATTCTTCCGGAGTCTTTGGAAGTTCTGTAATTCCGGCTTCTGAAAATACAGCTTTATTATAAACAATGCCCAGACTTCCCGCAGTGGAAGTGATACCGTATACTTGATCATCATACAGCCACTTTGCAACGTAATTTGCTTCCTTTTCCACTTCACTCTTTTCGCCATAGGGCAGGAAATAATTTGGCAGGTCTGCTTTATCCACCTGTTCCGGAATCATCATGACCTCACCCCAGCTGCCTCCCTGAAGACGTAAAAGGGCATCTTCAGCGTAATTGGTGATTCCCTCCATCTCAACCTCAATATCCGGATACATTTCGTTAAAAGACTTAAGGTAAGACTCCCAGTTTGTTCCTGCATAATCTTCATTCAGCATATCAGTTCTATTTGTCAGAACCTTAATGCTTGTTTTAATGTCCTTTCCTGTTTCACCCAGCTTAATATCAGTATAGCCCATATCCGTTTTTTCACTTCCGGATGTTTGTGGCTTAGAAGATGTTCCACATGCTGTCATTGAAACTGCCATCATTACTGCTGTTCCTGCTAAAATACCTTTTTTTAAATTCATATTCACCTCTCCTATTCTTTATAAAATATTATTTATATTGTTTCATATAGTCTCCATGTGCCTCAATCATTTCATCACACATTTTTACAATATCGTCCATAGAAAGTTCTGCTGCTGTATGAGGGTCCAGCATGGCCGCCTGATAAATTGCCTCCCGGCTTCTTGTACGGGCTGCTTCAATTGTCATTAACTGTGCATTAATATTTGTCATATTCATTGCCGCAAGCTGAACTGGAAGCCTTCCAACATGGCATGGGGATATTCCGTTTCCGTCTACCAGACATGGTACCTCTACACATGCATCATCCGGTAAATTTTCAATGCATCCTTTGTTTACAACATTTCCACCAATTTTATAGGGACTGTTGGTTACAATGGCTTCCATAATAAATGATGCATATTCCAGAGATCGGGTATGTGTAATCTTCCCATCATTCAAAATATTGTTACGTTCGTCCTCCCATTCCTGAATCTGCTTGATACAACGATGGGGATACTCATCCAATGGGATATTAAACTGTTCTATCAGTTCCGGGTAGCGGCTCTTAATGAAAAATGGATTATATTCTGCATTATGTTCACTGGACTCTGTACAATAATAACCGAAACGACGGATGTATTCCATTCGTACCATATCATCATGCTTCTCCGTCCTGTTCTTCTGTAATGCTCTGCGCCGTATTTCCGGATAGAGATCATTTCCATCTTTGTCCTTAATTTCCAAAAGCCAGCCCATATGATTAATCCCTGCAATTTGATCCACCCGTCCTTCCAGCTTGTCCTCCATTCCCAGTTCTTTTAAAATGGTAGCAGAACAGCCCTGTACGCTATGGCAAAGTCCTACGCTTTGAATCCCGGTATACCGCTGGAGATAACCAGTCAGGATACCCATTGGATTGGTATAATTCATAAACAGAGCATCTGGACATACCTCCTGCATATCTCTTGCAAAATCTTCTAATACAGGTATTGTACGCAGTCCCCTCATGATGCCGCCAATTCCAAGAGTATCTGCTATGGTCTGTCTCAAGCCATACTTTTTAGGAATTTCAAAATCAATCATTGTACTGGGATCATACCCTCCTACCTGAATAGCGTTTACTACAAAATTCGCTCCTTTCAATGCTGCCTTTCTGTTCTCTTCCCCTAAATAGCTGTGGATTATGGCTCTTCCCTCGTTGATATTTTTGTTAATTGCTTCAAGGATAATTTCTGAATCCTTCAGGCGTCCTGCATCAATATCATACAGAGCGATTTCCGCATCCCGCAGAGAACTGGTACACATACAGTCTCCCAGAACGTTCCGGGCAAAAATCGTGCTTCCCGCACCCATGAATGTAATTTTCATTTAAAAACCTCCTGTTACTTGTTTCATTTCTTTTTCTATATTATACTTTAAAAAAACAGGACACACTATCTTATTTGTTATCAGTTACTTGTAAAAATGTTTCATTATAGAAAGGATTGTCACACTATGATACGAAACTATTTGACTTCATTGAATGTTTGCTTCTGCGGCGAAGATACCTGTGTGAAAGGTCACAGTTTTGGTCCGGCAATCCGGCCATATTATCTTATGCATGCCATATTGAGTGGAAAGGGTAACTTTCAGAAAAACGGCAAAACCTGGGCACTTGAAACGGGTGATGTATTTCTGATCCGCCCCGGAGAAATAACTTATTATGAGGCAGATACGGAAGAACCCTGGCATTACGTGTGGGTGGCTTTTCAGGGAAATGATGCTGAAGCATTGGTGGAACAGGATTCACAGTTTACAAATAATTCAGTTGTACATATTTCAAATGAATCTCAGGCTTCCTTTTTCCATGATTTTCTGGATTTAAAGAAAAGATTCAAAGATCCACACCACCAGAGCCTGGAACTACTGGGCGGTTTTTTCCAGCTCATGTCTTTTATGCTAAAAAACAGCAATAATCCAGAGCCCCAGCAGACAGAATATATCTTTCAGGCGAAAGAATATATGATTCAAAACTTTAACAACGTTGTCCGCATCCAGGATATTGCGGATTACATCGGTCTGAACCGTTCCTATCTGTATAAACTTTTTATTGAAAAGGAAGGATGCTCTCCCAAACAATATCTTACAAATTATCAAATGGATGTTGCCAAAAGCATGCTGTCAGAAAGAACATATAACATTACCAATGTTGCGCATTTGTGTGGTTTCTATGACGCTTCTTCCTTTTGTAACCAATTTAAAAAACACTTCGGACTGTCACCGAAAGATTATTTGCGCAGTCTTGAACAGTAATATATTTTATTTAGACAAGGTTTTACTATTAAGATACCAGGGGCAAAAGGTCATGCTATTCATGCTTGCATGAAAAAGCATGAGTTTGGGACCCGCAAAATATGAGAAAGTAGCCCGAATAGGGCGGATTTCGAATGTTTTTAGGAGTGCATGAGCACAAAGTGCGAAGCAATCCGTAGGTATCATGTGGAAAAATACTTTTTGACACTCTAATCCTATTAAAACAAGAAAGGCAGAACGCATATAACTATGCATCCTGCCTTTTTACTACCCGACTGTCTTTATGATAAGAATTTTATCTCCCGCTTTTACCTGTTCTGACTGCAATTGATTGGTACTTACAATATCCTGAATTGTAGTAAAGTTTTCTTTTGCAATATCCCATAGTCTATCCTGATCCTTAGCAATATAACCGATGATACCGGGACTCTCCTGTAATAATGCCATATCCAGAGGTTCCTCCTCAACTTCTGTCAGTTTCAGCACCTGCTGCTGCTCAAATACAATGCAGTTAAGATTTATCACTGCCTTTACTTCTACCTGAGTGCTGTCTGTCATTACGGTTGTCATCTGATCAATTCCCGCCTGAAGATGGTATCTGCAGTTTTTATTAATTCCCGGAACCTCTATTAAATAATGGAAGGGCAATACATCCCGCATAGATGCAACAGGCATCTTATCATCCGCCGTTACATACAATATGCCCACCTGCAGGGTTCCTTCTACCTGAATACCATCCGGCACAATCTCCATCTGTTCTACGACTGCATTTCCTTCACTGGCGCAAATCTGCAGGATGGCTTCCTGGTTTTTATCCACATTCATTTTTTCTGCAATTCTGCATTTTGAAAAATTACGGATTAACAGTTTTTCAAATACTGCATCTTCGTAGATAGGATTCAGCTTTTCCTCAATGGAATAAATATCCTTCACCATTTGATTTTCTTCTTCCGAAAAAATCTTAAGTTCCAAATCCAACACCAGCTCAAGATGAAGCATCCGTTCTTCTCCATCATAATCCGGCTTTGCCTCAAGCTCTACACCAGTCATTTGATAAGAAATATCACTTATCATATCTTCCGTGCTTCCCGGACAATCAATCATTCCCGAAAAAGGAAGGGCATTTTCAATCCATTGCAGATGTTCCTCCTCATCCTCTCCCTCATACAGAACGAAAATCAGCGCTTCTCCTTTTATGTTAAGCTGATTTTCTGCCAGACGCATTTCCACTCCTCTAAGCTGTACACTCTTCCACAAAATCTGGCGGATATTAGGCTTATTAGATGGCAGCACAATTTCTTCTTTAAATCGGTAAGTATCCTTCTGAGACATTAAAAGTGCCATTATGGGGAGGGAATCCTCCAGTATCTGCACCTTTTCTCCGCAATCTGCTCCTGTTACCAGTTCCTCGTCATAAGTTTCATCTACGGAGGCTTTCAACACCACCAGTGCTTTCACACTCAGTTTTCTGGAATTAATGATGCCAAGAGATAAATCTTCCATTTCCCAGCTGATTTTTGCCGTATCATATTCATTGACCCCGTCTACTGCAAGGCTTTCCTGAAATGGGATTTCTCCTATCAGACTATCAATTTTTCCGGTATCCTGATCACTGCGGTAGAGCATGCAGAATCTCAGCACCCCTTTCATCCACACGTGATCCTGAGTAACCGTGGTTTCATCCAGCCGGATTTCTCCCTTATCCATAATAATACGCATCAGATCCGGCTTCACATCCGGTACATTAAAGTCATCATCCAGAGTAATCTGTGTCACCGCTTTTCCTTTTTCCTTGCTCATATGTATATACTTTTTTAATAATTCCAAAATTAAAACTCTCCAATCCTGAACTTTTTGTACATTCTATTCAGAATCGGAGAGTTTTATTCATTTCTATTATATTAGCACAACTTCATTCTAACATCTCTTGTCAGAACGTCCGCATAGCTGAAGGACAATAGCTGCGGTGGATTGTTCTCATTATCCTCATTCACTAGAACCGTAAATACACAAGGGTATGCCCCCTTTATAACACCTTCTTGTATATCCACTCTGTTTCTTCCCTTATCTAACTGAATCAAAACCCTGTTTCCTAATTGCTGTAATACGGATGCACGCACCCTGGAAATATCTTCCTGCTTTACTGCCATTCTTTCCACCTCATCTCAATTTTTTTGCTTCTAGTCCCCTCATCTTATTATTAATTTCAATTTTCAGTATATCACTGTGTTAAAGTATTGTCAAAGGGTATTTTACAATCGAACAAACGTGTGGTATAATTTACTCCAGGAGGACTACTATGAAACGTCTTATTTTTCATATTGATGTGAACTCTGCCTTCCTTTCCTGGACGGCAGTAGAAAAGCTAAAAAACGGCTGTTCTTTGGACCTTCGAACGATTCCATCTATTATCGGGGGAGACATGACGAGCCGTCATGGTGTTGTGTTAGCCAAATCTACCCCTGCCAAAGCCTATAACATTCTGACAGGAGAGCCTGTGGCCCATGCCCTTCAGAAATATCCGCACCTTACGATGGAACTGCCGAACCATAAGCTATACAGCCAGTATAGCCAACAGCTTATGGAACTTCTAAAAACCTTTTGTCCTGTTATTGAACAGGTCAGTATTGATGAATGCTATATGGACTTTACTTCTTTTCAATATAAATATGCAAGTCCTACAGAAGCTGCTATTAAAATCAAGGATACGGTAAAGGATACTTTGGGCTTTACCGTAAATATAGGCATTTCCAGTAATAAACTTCTGGCAAAAATGGCCTCTGATTTCCAGAAGCCCGACCGGGTTCATACCCTGTTCCCCGATGAAATTTCCGAAAAAATGTGGCCGCTTCCGGTACGTGAACTCTTCATGGTAGGAAAAGCAGCCGCTTCTACTTTAGAAAAGCTGGAAGTTATTACCATTGGAGATTTGGCCCATATGGATGTGGTAATTCTGGAAAGCCATATGAAAAGTCATGGCAGGCTTATCTGGAAGTTTGCCAACGGCATTGATAATTCCTCTGTCGAGACAGAAGAACCTGCATTGAAGGGCGTGGGAAACTCCACGACACTTTCCAGAGATGCCGAAACTTCCCAGGATGCCAAAAAGGTTCTTGGAACCTTATGCGGGCAGGTTTCTTCCCGTCTGAAAAAACATGGTCAGCTTGCCGGAATGATAAGTACAGAAATACGTTATTCTACTTTTACCAATGTTTCCCACCAGATGCAGCTTCCTGCTGCTACAGATGATGTCAAAATATTATATCATCACGCCTGTCTGCTGTTTGATGAGCTTTGGAATGGAAAGCCCATTCGTCTTCTCGGAGTACGAACCTCCAAACTGACAACGGAACCCGGACCGATACAAATGAATCTCTTTGATCTTCCCAAAACTCAAAAGGAATATCAGGCGGATAAGGCGGCCGAACAGCTTCGCCAGCGTTTTGGTAGTGATGTTATTAAAAAGGGACTGTCGTAAGACAGTCCTATATTGCAAACTGACTGTTATACAGTCTTGCGTAAAATCCATTTCTTTCAAGAAGTTCCTGATGATTTCCCTGCTCCATAATTTTTCCATCTTTCATAACCAGAATAATATCTGCTTCCTGAATGGTAGATAACCGATGGGCAACTATGAAACTGGTTCTTCCCTTCATCATCTTTGCGAAAGCATTTTGAATCTTCATTTCTGTTCTTGTATCTATAGACGAAGTAGCTTCATCCAATATCAGCATCGGTGGCAGACAAAGCATTACTCTTGCAATGCATAGAAGCTGTTTCTGTCCTGCGGAAAGGCTTCCGCCCTCTTCTCCAATTATCGTATCATACCCCTTTGGCAGACGTTTAATAAAACCGTGGGCATGAGCTGCTTTTGCGGCTCCTACCATCTCTTCTTCCGTTGCATCCGGTTTCCCCATAATGAGGTTCTCCCGGATGGTTCCCGCCTTCAGCCAGGTTTCCTGCAACACCATTCCATAGCTGCCCCGGAGGCTTTTTCTGGTAACCTGACGAATGTCTTCTTCCTCTACCCGGATACTTCCCCGGTCTACATCATAAAAGCGCATCAGTAGATTAATAATGGTTGTTTTTCCGCATCCGGTGGGACCTACAATTGCCACCCGCTGTCCCGGTTTTACTTTTAAATTAAAGTCTTCTATCAGTTTTTGATCTTCTGCATAGGCAAAACACACATCTTTTAATTCTACATTCCCAGAAACCTGCTTAAGCTCTTTTGCCTTTACTGCTTCCGGAATCTGTGGTTCTTCTTCTATCAGACTAAAAATACGTTCCGCACAGGCAAGGGCATTCTGCAATTCTGTAATAACACCTGAAATCTCGTTAAAAGGCTTCGTATATTGGTTAGCATAGCTTAAAAAGCAGGAAAGCTGTCCTATTGTAATGACACCATTCATTACTGAAAATGCCCCTGCCAGACCAACACCTGTATATACCAGACTGTTTATAAAACGGGTACTGGGATTGGTGAGAGAAGAAAAAAAGGTTGCCTGTAAGGATGCCTTTCCCAATCTTTCGTTTATTTCATCAAAGGTTTCCAGCACGTCTGCTTCTTTGGAAAATGCCTGTACCACCTTCTGGTTCTCTATCATTTCGTTAATTAAGGCTGTCTGCTCCCCTCTTGTACTGGACTGTAAATGAAACATAGCATAAGTCCGCCTGGCAATAAAGCTAGCCACAAACAAGGATACCGGTGTAATCATAACTACCACAAAGGTAATTTTCACATTAATGGCAAGCATAAACAGCAACGTTCCCAGGATGGTAATTACTCCGGTAAATAACTGTGAAAATCCCATCAAAAGTCCGTCTGCAAATTGATCTACATCTGCAATCACACGGCTTACCAGCTCCCCATGGGAATGCTGGTCTATAAACTTTAAGGGAAGAATCTCTATTTTGGCAAAGGCCTCCCGCCGAATATCCTGAACGACTTTATAGGTAATCTTATTGTTACAGACATTCATCAGCCATTGAGCCAATGCCGCTGCAATCATAACAATTCCTATCTTAAAAAGAATTTGAAATATAATTGAAAAATCAACGAGTCCCTTTGCAATCATATGGTCAATTGCCTGTCCTGTCAGCACCGGAATATACAAGGTTGCAGCCACTGTTACCACTGCAAACAGCAGGGACAGAACCAGATACCACTTATAATATTTTATATAGTGCAGCACCTTCTTGAAGGCGTTCCACTGGGTTCTATTTTTTCTTTTTTCTTCCATTCTGTTCCCTCCCTTCTAATGCCTTTTATATTGAGATTCATAAATTTCCCGGTATACCTCACAGGTATCCAGCAATTGTTGGTGGGTACCCACTCCGGTAATCTCACCATCATCCAGTACAATAATCTTATCTGCATGCTGAATGGAGGAAGTACGCTGCGACACAATAAATACCGTAGGTCTGTTATTTATTTCCTGAATTGCCTTTCGCAATTTAGCTTCTGTGGCATAATCAAGGGCTGATGCACTGTCATCCAGAATCAGAATCTGAGGCTTGCGCACCAGCGCTCTTGCAATTGTAAGACGCTGCCGCTGTCCGCCGGAAAAGTTTTTACCGCCCTGGGTTACCCTTGCATCCAGTCTGCCTTCCTTTCCCTCTGCTACTTCCCTTGCCTGAGCCGTATCCAATGCCTCATAAAGCTCTTCTTCTGTGGCATCCGCCTTTCCCCAGCAGAGATTTTCCCGTATGGTTCCACGAAAAAGAACTGCTTTCTGCATAACAATTCCTACCATCTCCCGCAATTCTTCTAAGGGGTATTCTTTCACATCCACCCCTTTTACCTTCACTTCTCCGGCAGTGGCATCATAAAACCGCGGTATCAGATTTACCAGAGATGTTTTTCCGCACCCTGTTCCACCGATAATTCCCACTGTTTCTCCCGATTTTACCTTAAAGTCAATATTTGTAAGACTTTCCGCGGCGCCATCCTGATAGGTCAGTCCCACGTGGGAAAACTCCACCATGTATTCTGAATCTTTCAAACTCTCGGCCCTTTCATTTTTCCCATCCACAGGCATACTGCTCTTCATTTCTAAAACGGCTTCTATACGATTTCCACAGGCAACTGCTTTGGTTATGGTAACAATCAGATTCGCCAGCTTAATTAATTCCACCAGTATCTGAGACATATAGTTTACAAGTGCAACCACCTGCCCCTGAGTGAGAATACCGCTATCTATCCGAACTGCCCCTGTGCACAGCAACGCTATAATTCCACCGTTTATAATAATAAAAGTAACAGGATTCATAAAGGCGCTGATACGTCCCACATGATTCTGAATTCCGGTAAGAGCTTCCAGACTTTCTTCAAATTCTGCCTTTTCCTCCTCTTCTTTATGAAAGGCACGTATCACACGAACACCGGAAAGATTCTCCCTTGTAATTCCAAGAACACGATCCAGCCGTTCCTGCACCTTTTTGTAAAGAGGGATGCTGACTGCCATAATTCCAAATACTACCAGTGACAAAAGAGGGATTGTCACTACAAATATCAATGCAGCGGAAACATCTATGGTAAATGCCATAATCATGGCTCCAAATACAATAAAGGGAGAGCGCAGAAACAGCCGCAAGACCATATTGACTCCCGACTGCACCTGATTAATATCACTGGTCATACGGGTAATCAGGGTTGCGGTTCCCGCTTTATCTATCTCTGAAAAGGAAAATGTCTGAATATGGGCAAACATCTGATGCCGCACCTTGGTTCCAAATCCCACCGCAGCCTTTGCCGCAAAGAACTGGGCAGTAACAGAACAAACAAGTCCAACCAATCCCAGGGCAACCATAATGAGACACATTTTCAGAATATATCCTCTGTCTCTGTTTCCAATACCTATATCAATAATTGCTGTTACCACCAGAGGTACAATCAACTCAAAGGAGGCTTCCAGCATTTTAAACAAGGGCGACAGTACACTTTCTTTTTTATAATCTTTTAAATATTTCAGCAGCTTCTTCATGGGATATCCCTTCCGTCTCTTTTACTTTCTTATCTATATCCTTCCCATTATAATCCCATTTTCTACCACAATTCAATACTTAATCAGAAATCAAAAAGAGTCACTTCCTGTAATTATTGTCGGAAAGTGACTCTTAGTTTGAATTTTGTGCTTATAAAATGTCCTTTAGCCCTGATAATTTATACGTTCTACTAAAGAATCTTTGTGCAGATTCCTGCTCAACAGGAAGGAGAGTATTCCCTGCATCAGTACAATTGCCAGTATCATAATTGAGATTTCTACAATCGGAACATGATATTCATTGATTCCATAGAGTGATTTTGACTTGGCATACTGAAACAGTGCATATCCTAAAGGCTGTCCAATCACCAGAGATACCAGAATCGTTCCTGCTGAAAAGAAAATTCCTTCCTGCTGAAGCATCTGATTCAACTGGCGGTTGGTCATTCCCACTGCCTGAAGAATCCCAAGTTCTCTTTTCCTTGTAATTACTCCGGTAATAATGGTATTTGCCATGTTCAAGAATCCAATGCATCCCAGAATTGCCAGCATTCCATAAATTCCACCCTGCATCATTTTAGTTCCCATTTCTACCTGTTCCATAGAAGCTTTATAGGTATCCAGTTCCACATGCTCTGTCCCTGCTATCAATTCTTTCAGAGCCTTTTCCACCTTTTCTTCGTCTTTTTCTGAACAATCTATCCAGATACTCTTCGTTGTACTTTCAGTAAGTCCAAGACTCTTCCACGTATCTTCTGTGATAACCCAGTCTCCGGGGGCATGTGAGAAGGACCCCTGTATTTCGCCCTGATAATTTATGCTCTGGTCCCCATCCAGCAGTTTCAACTCTATCTCCTGCCCCAGTTTATATCCATAATCTTCCATAAAATAAGACCAAGAAAATATAAGAGCATTTTCTCTTGTAGCCGTATCATAATCCAACTTACCTATTACGCCTTCTTTCCCTGCATACTTTTCAAAGTCCTTCCGGTTCAGCACCGCAACACTTCCAGAGTCCTCAATCTCCTGACTCATTTCTCTTACTGCTATAACATTTCTTTTGCTTACCTCTGTAACACCGTCTATCTGCTGTATTTTTTCCTGAAGCTCTTCTCCAAGGGGGTTCTGTTTCCGAATATTTTCCAGATTATTTTCCGGATACGCCTCATCATTCAAGGAATAATCCAGCTCCAGAACAAAACGTCCATGTTCCACTATTTTCTTTGTCTCAAACTCATTGTCAATATTTCCCGCAAGGTTAGATAGCGCTACAAACAGAACACAGGACAGTCCCATGGTACAAATAGTTGCTGCTGTACGTCTGCGGTTGGCAGACAGGTTCGCCAATGTCATTCCTGTTACTGATATTCTTTTCTTTCCTTTTCTAGTGCTGACCTTGCGATTGGTATTCTCATTATAGCGCACAGCCTCCACCGGAGACACCGATGCAACAACTTTCATAGGTTTTTTCAAAGCCATCCATACGGTCAGGAAAGATATTACGGTTACCAGAAGCAATGGGAAAAGAGATATGACTGATACTGTCTGTATATTCTTCGAAACAATATTACTGGTTCCTTCCTCTACAAAATAGTGAAAAATCAAGGCGGATACTCCGGTTCCCACCAGAAGTCCCGCTGGAATACCTGCCAGTGCCATCATCATTCCCTCTCGAAAAATCATAGCCTTCATCTGCTTTTTGGTGGTTCCCAGTGCTTTTACCTTTCCGTACTCCTGAATTTTTTGAACAATTCCAACTTGAAAAATATTGTAAATTACTGCTACCGATACCACAATTACCAGTAATGCAATCATAATACATCCCACAATTGTCTCTACTCCGGGATCTTTGGCATACATAAGATATACATAATTTGTGGTTACATTCCTTTCATCAATACCACATTTTTCTGCCTGCTCCTTCAATACTGTTTCAGCTATATCTGTGTTTATAGTAACAGAGTCATTCATCTTAAAACTAACAGTATAACCACGTCGTTCTTCTGGTATCTGGCTTTCAAAAAATTCCTGAGACACGTAGGCAATATAAGCTGATTTTAAGTTGTTCATTTCGCTGGATGATAAAATTCCGCTTATAATAAAAGTTTCCGTCTGATATTTACTCTGTTTGTCGCTTCGCAGAGACACCTCTACCGAATCTCCCACTTTGGGATTTTCAACTCCCAGTTTCTGAAAAAATTCCTTCTGCCCAGCAATTTGATTGGCTTCCTCTGGCATATGACCTGCTTTTATCTGATCTGTAATATTGGCAGATTCCTGTGTCTGCCGGTCTGCCCAATACAGTTTCATATCTGCCTCGCTGCTTTCAACACTTGCAGTATAAGCCTGTTTCCCAATATCTATAAAAGCACTTTGCATTTCCATATTCTCTAACTGCTCATTGCTGACATTACTGTATGTACCGTAATAGCCACCATAGAGTTTCCCGGCATTCACCCGATTGAACTTAAGCAGAGTTGCTCCCAGAGTTGCTATAAGAGTCAGGAGCATGGTGGTCAGCAAAATAGAAATTACCACAAGAATACTGCGGGTTTTGTTCTTTTTTACATTACTTAACGCAAGATTTGTGATGGTATTCATCCCTGCTCCACCACCCTTCCATCTTCTATCACCAGAATCCGGTCTGCCACCTGAGCAATATCTTCATCATGAGTTATCATAACCAGCGTCTGCCCATATTTCTGTACAGACATCTTCAGCAGTCCAATTACTTCACCGCTTGTTTTGGAATCCAGATTTCCGGTAGGTTCATCTGCCAGAATAATATCCGGTTTAGACGCCAGGGCCCTTGCAATTGCTACACGCTGCTGCTGTCCACCTGATAATGTATTGGGCAGATTGTGTATTTTATCTGTAATCTGAAGGGTTTCAATAATATCTGTTACAAACTGCCGATCCGGGTCTTTCCCATCAAGTCCCAGAGGCAGCACGATATTCTCCCATACATTGATGGATGATACCAGATTAAATGCTTGAAAAATAAAGCCAATTTTTCTTCTGCGGAACATCGCAAGTTCTTCTTCCCTTAACTGAAATATATCCTTTTCTTTCATCCATACTTTTCCATTGGTAGGGGTATCTAATCCGCCCAGCATATGGAGAAGCGTACTTTTTCCAGAACCTGATTTTCCTACTATTGCTACAAATTCGCCCTGCTGAATGGAAATATCTGCGTGACATACCGCCCTTACCTGATTATCCCCATTTCCATAATATTTACATAAATCCGTGGTTTTTAAAATTGTATTCATCTGATTTCCTTCCTTTCTGTTTATAATGCTAGTATAAGGTACGATACTTACAAAATTCTTTCAAACCAGAATCCACAACTTACATTTATGTAAGAATCGGCAGTTGCAGGATAAAGGTGGTTCCCGGAAACTCACTTTCTTTTACAAAGCCCGAGGAACGGGGAGAAGATACCTGGATACTTCCATTTTGACAGGTTAAAATTTCTCTGGCAAGATATAGGCCAATACCGGATCCCTCCTGTGACTGCACTTCCTGACATTGGCTGCGGTAGAACCGCTTGAAAATTTTATGATACTCTTCCTTTAAAACACCAATTCCCTCGTCTTGAATTTCAATTCGAAGAAAACTGGTAAGCTTCTGCATCCGGATTCGGATTACGGTTCCTGAAGGACTGTATTTCATTGCATTTTCCAGAATTGTAATAAAAACCTCACAGGTCCATTTGATATCATGAGGAATAAATATACGGGATAGTTCTGCATCTTCACAATCAGAGTCATGTTCCATTTCAATGGAAATCTGCTTCTCCTGGGCTTTTAAGTAAACACGGCTGATGGCCGATACCATAGTCTCTGTAATATCAGCCGTTTCCTTTTTTACCTGTATCATTCCAATTTCCATCCGCGAAATATTTATTAATGCTGTTAACAGATTTTCCAACCCTGCCAATTGCCATTCACAGCGCTGGGAGAATTCCTGTCTCTCCTCTTCCTTTAAATCTTCCTGCAGCAATATTTCAAAACATGCCTTTAGCGCCGCTACCGGCGTTTTTAGCTGATGGGAAATATCTGTCACCAGAGACTTTGTCTCTTCCTTCTCTGTCTCCATCCGTTCTTCCAGCACCTCCAGCATCTCTCCAAAAGATTCAAACTGCTCATAAATATGCTGCATAACCTCCCGGTTCTCTTCGAATTCCCAGTGTTCCATAAGCTTGTACTGCCTTCTTTGAAACTGTTCCAATAACTGGGAAATTTCAGCAAGGTCCGTTTCAGCCTCCTTCTTGGTACTCCTGCGTATTCCTGCCAGCATCAGCAGATAGCCCCCAAAAAGCAGAACGGAAAGTATCAGGGTATTTCGGGAATCCTTTATAAATTCTCTTCCATAGGGGGTGGCTTTGATATTCTGATAACCATAGTCTTTTATTTTTTCCATTCCTTTTTCCCGCAGGTCCTTACTAATATCTTCCTCTTTCCATAACCAAACCGCTGTTGTAAACAACTCTTCTTCTGTTCCCAGCATTACATAGATGATTTCCATCTTTTGCTGATATTGGTTCCAATGCATCCGAATGGCTGCACTATCCAAAAATAGCATTACAAAAAGGCCGGCAAAAATTGCCGGCCCCAGCCATGTTCTGTTCTTTCTCTTCGCTCTTCTCATAATTTTCTGCACTCCTTATCCCAGACATAACCAATACCACGAATATTCCGAATATATTCCGGATTAGACGGATCTGGTTCAATTTTCTCCCGCAGACGCCGGATATTGACCGCTATGGTATTTTCATCCACAAACTCTCCATAAAAGTCAAATAACTGATCCAGCAACTGATTTTTAGACAAAACCTGCCTTGGATGTTCCAGAAATATCTGAAGCATTCTCCATTCGTTTTTAGTAAGAGATACTTCTTCCCCATCTATCAGCAGACGCATTTCCTTGATAATAAAACTAATTCTTCCGGATTGAATCTTCTGCTGCACCATTCCCTGATGTTTCCGAAAATATGCAGATACTTTCAGGCACAACACGGAAAGGCTGAAGGGCTTCGTAATATAATCATCTGCACCAGCCTCATACCCCATGACCATATCCACTTCCTGATCCAAAGCGGTGAGACATATGGTATGTATGCTGCTTTTCTCCCGCACCTGCCTTACAAAATCAAGGCCGCTTCCGTCGGGCAGTGTAACGTCGCAGATTAAGAGCTGCATTTCTATTTCTTCAAATGTTTTTTGCGCCTCTTTGATATTTTTACACGGAAATACCTTATAGCCTTCTTTTTCCAGACTAAAGGCAATTCCGCGGTTAACACTCTCATCATCTTCTAATAACAGTATGTTTTTCATAAAACATCCTCATATTGGCCTTGTTAGTTCGCAATAATTTTCTGCATTTCCTGGGCAATATTCAGTGCATGGTCTCCGATACGCTCAAAGTCTGTCAGCATTTCAGAATATACAATACATGCTTCTTCCGAACAGTTTCCGGAAAGCATACGTTCCATGTGCTTTTCCCGATACTGTAATGTCATATCATCGATATTCTGCTCCAGTTGTGCAACACGTGCCATCCATTCGGAATCGCCACGATTTTCCTGTTCCAGCACTTCAAACAGCACATGCAAAATCTGTTCCATACGCTCCATCTCTTCTCCTGCCTCTTTGGAAAAAGTGATTTTTCGTTCTTTCAGAATTTTAGTATATTCCGCAATGTTGAGGGCATGATCTCCGATACGCTCAATATTTCCAATCATTTTAAAGTACTGGCTGGCATTGTAAGTCTCTTTCTCATTTGGTTCGTTTACAATGGTTCTGGAAATATACTGAGATATTTCTTTGTTAAGATAATCAATGTAATCTTCTACTTCACACACTGCCGGCAGCTGTTCCGCATCTCCTGTCCGAAAAGCCCAGAACGCTTTGTCCACATTTTCTTTTGCCATTCCAAGCATACGGAACACTTCCTGTCCAAGCTGATTCATATAGATAGCTACCGTTCCGATTGCGCGCTCTGCTGATTTGCCCAACGGATGAAGATATTCCAGATGTTTTTCCTGGTTTCTCTCTTCCGGACGCTCTGGAAGTATCTTTTTTGCCAATGCTGCCAGTCCGGTTCCTGCCGGAATCAACAATAACGTAGTCACTATATTAAACAACGTATGTACATTTGCAATCTGTGCCGCCGGATTGGAGGTGAAGCTTTGCATGTATGGCACCAGCGGTGTTGCCATGCATAAAACAGTAAAGAGTATAGTTCCTATCATATTGAACATCAAATGTATTAATGTGGTACGCTTTGCATTTCTGTTGGTACCAATAGAAGCCAGTACTGCAGTAATACAAGTTCCGATGTTCTGTCCAAACAACACATATACTGCACTGTCAAGACCGATAAGACCGCTGACAGCAAGGGCCTGAAGAATTCCTACCGATGCAGAAGAGGACTGAATAACGGCTGTAAATGCTGCTCCTGCCAGAATTCCTACGGCCGGATTAGAGAAGGTTGTCATCAGATTAATAAAGGCTTCTGACTGCTGCAAAGGTTCCATGGCACCACTCATCATTCCCATTCCGATAAACAATACTCCAAGTCCTGCAACGATCTGTCCAAAATAGGTAGACCTTTGCTTTTTCAAAAACAGTACCATTGCTACACCGACAAATGCAAACAGCGGTGCTATAGCTCCTACATCCAGTGCAATTAACTGACCTGTTATAGTGGTTCCTATGTTGGCTCCCATAATAATCCATACAGCCTGCTGTAATGTCATCATACCGGAGTTTACAAATCCTACCACCATTACGGTTGTAGCCGATGAAGACTGAATAATTGCGGTAATTCCTGCTCCGACTGCGACTCCAAGAAAACGATTTGATGTAAGCTTTTCTAAAATCTGCTTCATTCTGTTTCCTGCAACGGCCTCAAGCCCCTGGCTCATCATCTGCATACCGTATAAAAACAGTGCCAGTCCTCCTAATAACTCTAATATCTGTGCTGTTCCCATGACTCCTTTTTCATCCTTCCTTGTCTTTACGCATCGGCCTATCCTAATGCTTTTTTCTTCTGTTTCTTTCCTTTTTTATTTTTCTCCCACAATGCCCACAAGGTACCGGCAATACAAATGGAAGAATAGCATCCGCTGACCAATCCAAAGAACATTGGCAGAGCAAATTCAAAAATAGAACTTAAGTGGAATACGATGGAAGCTACCAATATAATCAATACACAAAGACCACTGGTGACTGATACATTGACGGATCGTGCAAATGTCTGGGTAATACTATCATTTACCAGCTCCACAATTCCGAGGGTTTTATCCTTTTTCTTATTTTCCCGGATACGGTCATATAATACAATGGTGTCATTAATGGAATATCCAATAATCGTAAGGGCTACCGCCACAAAAGCATCATTCAGCGGTATTGCAAATAGGGCAAAGGTGAAAAATACCACCAGTACATCATGTATCAGTGCAATAATGGCAGTAATTCCTGCTGCCACTCCCCCCAATGTGGAAAAACGTATCCATACATAGATTACAATAAACACAAGGGAGAGAACAATTGCTATTATGGAATTTTTCAATGCTTTTGCTCCAATATACGGCTCTACTGCATAAGTTTCCGATGCAGACGCATTTAAAGAATCATCTACTTCATTTACAGCATCGATAACTTCCTTCTGCTTTTCTGGAGATAATCCTCCGGTTCCTGCCATGGTTATCTGTATGCTGTTCTTTCCGCTGACATTATCTTCTGTGGTCTGAACGGTAACAGGTCTGTCCACAATTTTTTCCACTGCGGCTTCCACCTGCTCGGTATCCGGTACCTTATCTGTGAAACAACTCAATACTACACCGCCAGTAAACTGGGTATCCAGCGTAACACCTTTTCCAATACAGGCAGCTATTCCGATAATGCAAATTGCCCCGGAAACAAGTCCATATATCCATTTTTTCTGGTAAAAGGGTCTGGTAACCGGCAGTTTCTTCTGACGGAACCACTTTATATTATTCGTTCTCTTAAACTCCAATATGCAAAGAAGCAGTTTCTTAGAAACAGTAACTCCTACAAATACGTTGATAATCATACCTGCCAACAGGGTATAACCAAAACTCAGCATACTTCCTGAGCCAAATATCATTAGGATAATTGCCACAATAGCTGTGGTAAGGTTTCCATCTATAACAGAAGAAAATGCATTTTTATAACCAAATTTCACTGCCGTACGCAAATTCTGATGGCTGCGGAGCTCATCCGCGATTCGCTCTGAAATAATAACGTTGGTATCCACTGCCATTCCAAGAGAAAGGATAATTCCTGCGATTCCCGGCAGAGTCAGTGTATACTGTGGCACAGAGAGCGCCAATAATTGTAAACTCATCTGAAGTGCCAATGTCATACAGGCAATAAACCCAGGCATTTTATACATTACAATCATAAAAATACAGATTACAAAAAACGCCAGCAATCCTGCTCCTACCATTATATGTAATGCCTGATTTCCAAGGGTCGGGCTAATGGTGCTAAAGTTGGAAGTTTTTAAGGAAAATGGAAGAGATCCTGCACTGATTTTCTCAGCCAGTGCCTGAGCTTCATCAAATCCGCCCATTCCGTTTATAACCGCTTTTCCTCCGGATATTTCTGTCTCTACTACCGGATTGGAAATAAGCTGTTCATCCATATAAATTCCCATGGATTTTCCAATCTGTTTTTTGGTGGCTTCTTCAAAGAGCTTTGCCCCCTCCTTGTCAAAGACGAGACTTACTACGTACTGACTCCCAGATACATCCTGTGTTTCTCTCTGGGCTATACTTTCTGAAACATGGCTTCCATCCAGCAATACATTTCCGTCCTCATCACGAAATGTCAGCTGTGCCATATCTCCCAGTTCTGCAATGGCTTCTTCCGGCTTAAATTCTGCCTCATCTGCCTTCCATGGGAAGCGAACGATGATATATCCGCCTTTCTTGTCTATCGTAACTTCCCGATCCGTAATGTTACGCACATCCAGTCGGTTCTCTATTACGGTTCTTGCTGACGACAGTTCTGCCTCTGTCGCTTTACGGTCCATGCCTTCTGGTTCAAATACTGCTTCCACTCCTCCGCGGATATCGATACCAAAACGCATTTCATTTGCACCCTTTATACCATTTCCGATACCAAATACTGATATGATACAGCTTATGGCAATCAAAATGCTGATTCCTAAAAATAATATTTTGTTGTTCTGTTTCATGCTGTCCCTCTCTTTCGGTTTACCCGATATATTTTAAAACTTTTACTTCTTATTTCATAGGAGATTATACTCTTTCAGCCTACAATATACAAGTTCTATTTTCGGTTCTGTCTGCTGATAAATCCTGATAATCTTTTTACCAGTATAGCCCCTACTGCCCCTATGATAATACCGGCTGCCACACCTGAAATCAATATTACCGGAAGGTAATAAAAAAGGCTCCTGTTCTCTACCACCAGAACAGCTACTACAATCTGTCCTACATTATGAGAAATCGCTCCCAGAACACTGACTCCTGTAACAGAAAACATTTTTGTTTTCTGAGCAATTATCATTACAAGGAGACTGAGCATTCCTCCCCCAAGACTATAAATCATGCTTGCCGGATTCCCAAAGGTAAATCCCATAAGGATAATACGAATCAGTGACAGGACAAATGCATGACTGGCACCCATCGTATATAATGCCACAATCACCACCATATTTGCTAGTCCTAATTTTACACCCGGAATTCCAACACTTATGGGAATGAGAGACTCTATATAGGAAAATATAAAGGCCAGTGCCACCAGCATTCCCATATACGCTGTTTTCTTCGTCATATATTTTCCTTTCTAATTGGTGGATGCATCCACTTCAGCGGCTTTTCCATTTTTAATTTCTACCACCACCCGATTGGGAAGACAGACCAGTGTTTCCCCTGTTTTATCTACGTGCTTATGGCGGACACAGATTTTATCCGGGCAGGATGCTTCATCCATACTGGCTGCACCATCTTCAATAATCAGAAGATTGTGACTTCCATCTTCCTGTTTAATCTGTACTGCAGTATCTTTCGCCAATGGATAGCTTCCATATTCTTTTCCATCTACTGTCACAACAGCCTTGGCATCTTTGGTATTCTTCTCCGCATAGAGATTTATTCCCACAAATAATACAAGAGCTATTGCTACAACTACTCCAATCATTATCATATCATTCTTCTTCATGCCCGCTCCTGTCACTTTGCCAGATAATTTGAAAATCCACTGGAATACGCTACCGTCCCATCATTTAATATCCACATGGCTTCTATTCCTTCCATAGACTCTACCAGTGCTTTTCCTTCTTCATATTCCATATTAAATAAAGCAGTAGACATGGCATCTGCCTCTCCGGAATCCTTCATAACGACAGATACGGAAGCCATATGCTCCCCCGGCATCATGGTGTCTTTATCAATAATATGAGAATATTGCTTTCCGTTCACTTCATAGTATCTTTGATAATTTCCACTGGTTACAATCGAATTGTTCTCAAGCATTACCTTCCGCACATAGGTTTCTTCACCTTCAAGATCTGGATTCTGAACTCCAACCATCCATTCTTCTCCGTTCTCCTTGGCTCCTACTGCGCAGAGATTTCCTCCCGCATCAATTAACAGATGCTCCATTCCATGTTCCCTGGCGTATTCTGCAATCTTCTGCACTGCATAGCCCTTCCCTATACTGCCAACATCCAGTGACATCTCCGGATCTGCCAGATATACGGTAGAATCTTTTTCATTAATAATCAAATCATTGATATCACCATGCACTGCCCGTTTCTCCAATTCCTCTGTGGGAGGAAGCTCTGCTTCCAAAGGATGTTCCATTCCCGCTTCCCGGTACTGATGCCATAGGGTTAATACGCTTCCATAGGCAATATTCACTTCTCCATCTGTCTTGTCCCAAATCTCTTTTCCCATCTTGAGCAGTTCTATAACCTCCGGTTCCACTACTACCGGCTGTTTTCCTGCATTATCATTAATTGTTTTGATGTTGTTGATTCCATCATATGTATGGTATATATCGTATAATTTATTATAATATTCAAACTGTTCTTTCAACTCGCCTGCCTGCTGGGAAAACCGTTCCTGACTTTTGGCATATCCAATAATCCTCGTTACAGTGTCAAAGGTATCCGTAAACTGGGCTTCATAACGTTCCATCTTATTCGCAGTTTTTCCCTGATAAAGAAACAGGGCACATAATACAGCAAATGCTGACACAATAACCAGCACCTGATACTTTTTCTTCATCTTAGCCTCCAAGTCATGTATTTTTTCACACAGCATACCTATTATACTAAAGAACTATTTACCGCACAAGAGAATTTATCTTGAATGCTTCGTAAAACTGTGCTATTTTTAGTATATTCTATTCCATTGGAATTTCAATGATGGAAGAAAGAGTTTGGTGATTACTATGAAACGTACTTTTACTTACCAGATTACCCCTGCCGATACGGGACACAGTATTGAACGATTTTTGAAAGAGCAGGGATTTTCCGGTCAAAATATCATTGAATTGAAAAAAATGCCAAAAAGCGTTCTGGTAAACGGCATATGGGAACGTGTAAACTATTCCCTTCAGCCTCTGGATGTTTTGGAAATATCTATCGAAGAAAAGGAAGCTTCCCAGAAAATTCTTCCTGTCTCTGCTCCCTTGGATATTGTTTATGAAGACGATGATCTGCTGGTGGTAAATAAACCGGCAGATATGCCGATACATCCCTCTATGGGAAACTACAAAAACACCCTTGCAAACGCAGTGGCATGGTATTATGCCAGTCAGGATATCACCTTTGTGTTTCGCTGTATCAACCGCCTGGACCGCAATACAACAGGGCTCACCATTATAGCCAAACACATGGTCAGCGCTAATATGTTGTCCCAGATGGTGGCAGAGCATGATATTCACCGGGAATACCTTGCCATCGTAAAGGACAAATATCTCTCTGATATGGGTATTGTTTACGCACCGATTGGGAGAAAGGAAGGTTCTGCCATTGAACGTACCGTAGACTTTATCAATGGAGACCGGGCCATTACCCAGTACCAGGTTCTTGGCCGTGAAAACGGCTATGCCTTCGCCGCCATTAAACTGGAAACCGGAAGAACACACCAAATCAGGGTTCATATGAAATATCTGAAATGTCCCCTGATTGGGGATGGACTGTATAACCCCACTGACATTTCCTATCTTGCATCTAAGAAGGACACGGATACAGATACCAGAATTCTGAAACGTCAGGCCCTTCATTCTGCAAAACTGGAATTTGTTCATCCCATTACAAAGGAGCCCCTGAGTTTTACCCAGAAGCTCCCAAAAGATATGACGGACTTTTTAATACAAAATATGTCCTTTACCTATGAAGAATATAAATAATCCATTAGGGTTCTTGTAATAAGGAACTTTTACAAGGCGGGGAAAAGTCTGTTTGGGTGGCGTAAACCGCCGGATTAGTTTAGGAGAAAACCAAAATGAAAAAGGAATATCTAATAAATGCTTGCAGTGGTAATAGTATTGATATGATGAAAGGTCAGAACATTACAGTTATTGACGTTGAAGGTGGACAAGTTGCTGACTTTTTTGCAGAATGTGCTGGAAAACCGAATGAATTTCTCTCTTCAGCAGTAACGATTGACTGTAACGAATCCCTACGGCTTAATATAGGAGATTATATTTACTCAAACCTCTATCACCCGATGTTCAAAATTGTGTATGATGAGGTGCGAGAACACGATTTGCTATTCCCATGCTGCCGTCCGGAAATGTATGATTTCTTTTACCAGAACGGTAAAGGACATCCAAACTGTTATGATAATATTAATCAAGTTCTTGGTGAACATAGACCAATCATTCAACCAGTAAATCTATTCATGTTTACAAGGGTTGATGAGAACGGTAAAATCACTATAAATCCACCCCTTTCCAAAGCTGGAAGTAAAATTATCCTTCAAGCAATGATGAATGTGCGCGTAGGAATTGCAGCATGCAGTGTATCTGAGGGCGAATGCAACAATAGAAAGTGTTCCTCAATAAAAGTAATTGTTGAGGATTAAAATCTAAATTCCCCTTTATCGGGCTATTGAGAGATACATAGAGAAATGGTATGCATAGAAAAAACGACCACACTTAAAGTTTGTGCGGTCGTTCATCAG
The DNA here is from genome assembly GCA_964620885.1 of uncultured Eubacterium sp. Taxonomy (GTDB): domain Bacteria; phylum Bacillota; class Clostridia; order Lachnospirales; family Lachnospiraceae; genus Petralouisia. The sequence continues at coordinate 1,527 of CAZUKR010000013.1, read as the reverse complement.
TACTTTATTTTAGATATTTAACCTGTTTACTTGACAGGGGCATATCACTTTCACCCTATACATGGGGAATATTGGTGTACTCTGAAATCTCCCGGCTTGTGGTACAGATATCTGTCACCCCCAGGTCGTGGAGATTTTCATGTCCTGTGATTCTTGCAAATATTTTCAATTCCTCCAATGTTACATTCAGGTAATTTCCTACCCGCTTTGCCGCTGCATCTATATTCAGCCTTTTTCTTAACTCTTCCTTCTGGGTTGCAATACCTACGGGACACATTCCACTTCCGCAGATTCTATACTGCTGACAGGCTGCTGCCATCAATGCCCCAGAGGCCACCGCTACTGCATCTGCCCCCATTGCAATTGCCTTTGCAATATCGGAAGATACCCGGAATCCTCCTGTGATTACCAGAGAGATATCCGAATGAATCTGATCCAGATATTTTCTGGCGCGATACAGTGCATAGACCGTAGGGATGCTGGTGCTGTCCCGTATCATAAGGGGACTGGACCCGGTTGCCCCTCCTCTTCCGTCAATGGTAATAAAATCCGGTTCCGCAAATACACAGTATTCCAGATCTCTTTCGATATGCCCAGCAGCAATTTTGATTCCAATGGGACGTCCATCGGAACGGTTTCGCAGTTTGGTTACTAACTTTTTCAAATCTTCTCTGGTTTCAATTCCCGGGAAACGTGATGGACTTACAATATCCTGACCTACGGCCTTGTTTCTGGCTGCTGCTATCTCTTCCGTTACTTTTTCTCCCGGAAGATGTCCGCCCATTCCGGGCTTCGTTCCCTGACCGATTTTTATTTCTATTGCATCTGATTTTCTAAGATTCTCATCCGTATCACTGTACTTATTGGGAACATACTCAAAAATATAGCGGTAGGATGCTTCCATCTCTTCCTCTAAAATTCCTCCCTCACCGGAACACATGGCGGCCTTCGCCAGCGCTGCCCCCTTTGCCAGTGCTATTTTGATTTCTCTGGATAAAGCCCCAAAGGACATATGGGAAATATAAACGGGATTATCCAGAATCATGGGACGCTTTGCGTGCTTTCCAATTACGGTTGCAGTTGTTACTCTGGCATGCTCATCTAATGGCATGGGATTCAATTGCGCTCCAAGAATTAAAATATCATCCCATCCCGGTATATCTTTTGTTGTTCCCATGGCTGCATGAATGGAGTGCCCCGACACTGCCATCTCATGTATTTCTTTCATATAGCGGCAGGAATCATCCTGCCTTTTATATTCAGCCGGATAGTCCAGACGTTCCTCTGATTGCTCTGCTTTTTCTTCTTTCTTTACTTCCGTCTTTTGAAACTTACTTAAGGGCTGGTGGCATACCGGACATTCTTCCAGACTGCTAAATTTCCGCCCTTCTTTTTCTTCCTCAAATATGTACCCACATACACTACACTTATAAACCGCCATAGTTCTCCTCCTTGTCTGTATATTTGCTATTATTATACCATAGAAAAAAAGGGTTGTCGGACTAGAAATGGGAATCACATAAAATG
>CAZUKR010000012.1:0-41881 GCA_964620885.1 uncultured Eubacterium sp. | reverse complement strand
TTTGTTCAATAAACGGAATACAATAAAGTAGAAAGACTGGTTTGATGTCGTTTTAAAAGGGGGATATATCAATGAAAATAAATAAAATGATTTCTAACTTTAACTACAATTCCGGAAGCGTGTCTAGGATAAAGTATATTGTAATTCATTATGTAGGAGCATTAGGGGATGCAAAGGAAAATTGCCAATACTTTTGTGGCGGTGACAGGGGCTCCTCTGCTCATTATTTTGTTGGCTTTGATGGAACAATTTGGCAATGTGTAGAGGATGCCAATATTGCATGGCATTGTGGTGCGAAGACGTATAAGCACAGAGAATGCCGAAATAAAAACTCGATAGGAATAGAAATGTGTGTGAGAAAACAGAATAGAAATAAGTTAGATGCAGAGGATAAAGATTGGTATTTTGAGGACGCGACTGTAGCTTCGGCATTAGAACTTACAAAATACCTTATGCAAAAATATGACATTTCAGCGAAACGTGTTATCAGACATTACGATGTTACTGGTAAAATCTGTCCGAATCCATATGTATATAATACGCAAAATCATACATGGAATGAATTTAAGACTCTTATTTCGGAAGGTGGAACGATTGTGATTCCGAATCAGGACCCAAGCCAGCCTTCTGTCAATCACTCCATAGGTATGTATAAAGTAACTGCTAAGGCTTTAAATATTAGAAGTGGTCCAGGCACCAATCACTCTGTAGTTGGGCAGATAAGGGATCAAGGCACCTATACAATCGTTGAGATTTCAGAAGCCTGGGGAAAATTGAAATCAGGAGCAGGTTGGATTTGTTTAGATTACACATCATATTCCAGCGGCACACCATCTACAAGTGCATCCCGGATTGTAAAAGTAACTGCTGTGGCACTTAATATTAGAAGTGGTCCCGGCACCAGTCACCCTGTAGTTGGGAAAATAACTGACAAAGGTTCTTATACAATCGTTGGGATTTCAGGAGTTTGGGGAAAATTAAAATCAGGAGCAGGCTGGATTTGCTTAGATTACACGACATAACCTATAAGCTACAGTTAGATTATAAAAAATATTTACACCATCCGCTGAAAAGACGGATGGTGTATCGTGTTTTGAAAATTATGGATGGAACACTGATGGAACGCTCTCATAAAACTCAATAAAATGTTCCAGAGATTTGGAAACTTTCACATCCTGATTGTATGCAAAGCCAATTTCACGTTTATGGATGGGAATGCCCAGGGGTATTTCCACCAGTAAGCCGGCTTTTAATTCCTGATTTACGAAATCACGGACAACACATCCCACACCAAGACTGATTTTTGACATTTCTATCAGTAAATCCATGTTGGAAACTTCAATAGTATCCTGTATCATAATGTGGTTACTTTGAAAATAATCATCAATATATTGTCTGGTTATATTCTCTTTATCCAAAAGCATTAATGTGGAACTCTGAAGAATCTGCTGACGGTCTACGCCACGGACTTTCAAATTATGAAGGTAGTCTCTGGTAGCTACAAAAATATCTTCAATCTCACGGAGACAATAAAAATCAATGTTTTTCAGATTGTCTGGTTTTCCAATTAGTCCCACGTCCAGTTTCCCCTCTTCCAGAAGCTTTAGGGTATGGTTGGTGGAGTGGCAGGAGATGGAAATATTAATGTGAGGATATTTTTTTATAAAATCCTTTAAATAAGGAAGCAGAATATACTTACATAAGGTAGAACTGACACCGATGGTCAGATGTCCCACACCAAGTTCGATGGAGCGGCGCAGCTTGTCTTCCCCAAGAGCAAGGGCTTCAAAAGCGGATTTTACATGGGAATAGAGAAGTTCTCCTTCCGCTGTCAGAGTAACTCCACGGGAGCTTCGGTCAAATAGACGAACCCCTACGTTTTCCTCCAGTTTTTGTATTGATTTACTAATGGCAGGCTGGCTGATGTAAAGTTCTTTTGCAGCCTTTGATATATTTCCGGTATTTGCAACGGCATAAAAAATCCGGTAAGAAGATAAGTTTTGACTCATAGAACCTCCATAACTAAAACTCATAATAATCATATTTAATATGTATTTCTATTATACTACGTTATATGATAAAATAGCAACCATAGATAAAGGATAGGCAGACATGAGAAAATAAGAAATAGGAGGATATAAATTATGGGAATGACAATGACACAGAAGATTCTGGCAGCAGCAGCGGGACTTCCTGAAGTAAAAGCAGGACAGTTGATAGAAGCAGAATTGGATTTAGTTCTTGGAAATGATATTACCTCTCCGGTAGCCATTCACGAGATGGATAAGTTTAACAACAACGGAGTATTCCACAAGGATAAAATAGCACTGGTTATGGACCATTTTGTGCCGAATAAGGATATCAAGTCAGCACAGCATTGTAAATGTGTAAGAGAATTTGCATGTAAACATGATATTACCAACTACTTTGATGTTGGGGAAATGGGAATCGAGCATGCTCTTTTACCGGAAAAAGGACTTACTGTTGCAGGCGATGTGATTATCGGAGCAGATTCTCACACATGTACCTATGGCGCTTTGGGAGCATTTTCTACAGGAGTAGGAAGCACAGATATGGCGGCTGGAATGGCAACAGGAAAAGCATGGTTTAAAATACCTTCTGCCATTAAGTTTAATATAGTAGGAAAACCATCCAAATGGGTCAGTGGAAAAGATGTGATTTTGCATATAATCGGAATGATTGGTGTAGATGGAGCATTATACAAATCCATGGAATTTACAGGCGAAGGAATCAATAATTTGTCCATGGATGATCGTTTTACCATTGCAAATATGGCAATAGAAGCTGGTGGAAAGAATGGAATATTCCCAGTAGACGATGTTGCAGTTGCTTATATGAAAGAACATTCCAAGCGGGAATTCAAGGCATACGAGGCAGATGCAGATGCAGAATATGATGAAGAATATACCATTGACTTAAGTACTTTAAAGCCAACAGTTGCATTCCCACATCTTCCGGAAAACACAAAAACCATTGATGAAGTAGGCGATATCAAGATTGATCAGGTAGTTATCGGTTCCTGTACCAATGGAAGACTGGAGGACCTTCGGATTGCGGCAGAGGTATTTAGCGGACAGAAAGTAGCAAAGGGAATACGCTGTATTGTAATTCCAGCTACACAGAAGATTTATCTGGATGCAATGGAAGAAGGATTGTTACGTACCTTTATTGAAGCAGGAGCAATTGTAAGTACACCAACCTGCGGCCCATGTTTAGGAGGCTATATGGGAATCCTTGCAGAGGGTGAAAGATGCGTATCTACCACCAACCGTAACTTTGTAGGACGTATGGGGCATGTAGAATCAGAAGTTTATCTTGCAAGTCCGGCAATAGCCGCTGCAAGTGCCATTACCGGTAAAATTTCCGGACCACAGGATTAGGGGGTAAGAGAGATGAAAGCATATGGAAAAGTATTTAAATACGGTGATAATGTAGATACTGACGTTATTATTCCTGCCAGATATCTAAACTCTTCCGATCCAAAGGAATTGGCATCTCATTGTATGGAGGATATCGATAAGGAGTTTATTAATAAGGTAGAAACAGGAGACATTATTGTTGCAGATAAGAATTTTGGATGCGGTTCTTCCAGAGAGCATGCTCCTCTTGCAATCAAAACGGCTGGTATAAGCTGTGTAATTGCTGAAACATTTGCAAGAATCTTTTATCGGAATTCAATTAACATCGGACTTCCTATTATAGAGTGTCCGGAAGCAGCAAAAGGAATTGAAGCAGGAGATGAAGTAGAAGTAGATTTTGACAGCGGTATTATCAGCAATAAGACAAAAGGAACCTCCTTTCAAGGGCAGGCATTTCCGGAATTTATGCAGAAAATCATAAAGACGGAAGGATTAATTAACTATATTAATCAGAAATAATATCATCAAGCCAATTAAATAAAATTTTTATAAGAAAAAAGGCTGTCGCATATGCGGCGGCCTTTTTTGTTATTTACTAATGTTTTCTTCTAATTGGGAAAGATACATCAGATATTTTGAAGAAACTTTGGTTTTGCTGTAGATTTCTGCGTATTCCCTAGGGGAATAATTATCAATATAGTTCGTAGGAAAATTTTTGGAGATTCCGTATTTTTTTGCCAGATCTGCGGCTTTATTGTAGGCAATGGCTGCTTTTTCTTCAGTACGGTAGTTTCCAACGGTGTAATTTCCATTAATATGTATTTTAACCTTATAGAGAGGAAGTTCATTTTTTAAGTATTTTGTCACCCCATGGTATTTATTGATTATTATAATATTAGAGTAACGAAAATCCGTAGGGTCTTCATTAGCAAAATAGTAATCACGTCCAGCAACCCCATAGTTTTTAATACCGTAGCGGGAAAGGATATTGACCTGCATTCCGTAGTCACTGACAAAGAGGTGTCCTTTGCGGCGCATAATTTTATGGCTGGAATAATAGAATAAATCGTCAATATCAAATTTGAGTTCATCAGATTTAGAAATATAATATACAAAATAATTGTTTTTTAGATAAATAGGATTTTTAAAATAAATATTGTTGTCCCTAAAATTCAACAGAGAAATCACCTTATCAAATCTTAAAATAGTGTGGTGCGTAAAAATAGTATTAATGGTAATTGTAAAATCAGTCAGAAGACTGCCGCCATCGATATATGCTTTGTGGGCGCTTTCTTCTGTTGAAAAGCTGCCTAGAGAAATATGTTTGTTCTTATAATGAATGCTGGAACGGTAATAAATGTCACCACTTTTTTTGTAAGCAATGTATACTCCTGGTAGCATATCGTCCTCCTTATTTGCAAAAAAAGGTGTATTTTTTATGAAAACAACACAAAATAAGTATAACACAAAAAGGAAGAATGAAAAAGTTTTTCTAAATTTTCCGGAATAACATTGGAGATTTATGGTAAAAATTTGTATTGACGAGGGTAAGTTTGTTTCGATATAATGCTTACTTGTGCAGTCACGCATAGAAAAGAGGAATATTATGTTAACAATTCAAAACTTACTAAAGAATGTGTATTGTTGTATCAGGAATATATCCAAGAAATCCTACCGCGATTGTGCAGTTATTATTTCAGGTTTTCTGGTGTTCGCACTAATTTCTTTAAATGCACAGGCCTTTGGTGGAGCAGGAAAAAATAAAGTAATTTCAGCAGAATGTAATGTGCTCAAGGGAAACGAAGAGGAAAGTCCCGAGGAAGAGACAGAAACATCAGGGTTAATTGCAGGACCGAATTTTATAGCGGTATGCAAGGGTGCAATAGAAGAAGAACAGAGTAAATTAGAGCTGGAAAGCGAAGCCAATAAGCAACAGCATGAAGTGGTAAAAGTATGTGCCAGTATAGAAACAATAGAGCAAATACAAATTGAAGTGCCACAGGAACTGGTAAATCCCTATCAGGATATGAATATTTCCCAAAATGACTACGAAGCATTATGCCGTATTGTACAGGCAGAGGCAGGCGGAGAAGATGAAACAGGGAAGATACTGGTAGCGGAAGTAATTTTAAACCGTGTTCTTACAAAAGGATTTCAGGATAACGTATACGATGTGATTTTTGAGAAAAGTGGTAACAGCGCTCAGTTTTCACCAACGGTGGATGGAAGATATTTTTCCGTAGTGGTGACAGAAGAAACGAAAACAGCTGTAGAGAAAGCTCTGTATGAAGAAGATGTTTCTCAGGGAGCATTATTTTTCTCAGCCAGAAGTAAGGCTAACCCAAATGATATGGCATGGTTTGACCGTCATTTAAAATGGCTGTTTCAGTACGGAGGGCACGAATTTTATACACTTCCGTGAAAAATTCATACTTTAATAGATTAAAATTGTGTAGTGTAATTATTGACAGACTTGTGGAAAACTTTTATAATTGAAAGGATTATAAAAGCAAAGGATGGATAAGAATATGTTATATTCAAGCACAAGAAATGCTGACGAAAAAGTAACAGCTTCCCAGGCAATATTAAAAGGTCTTGCAGAAAATGGCGGACTTTTTGTACCAGACAGCATTCCTTCACTGGAAGTTCCGGTAGAAAAGCTGGCAGATATGTCTTATCAGGAGACAGCCTACGAAGTTATGAAACTTTTTTTAACAGATTTTACAGAACAAGAATTAAAAAACTGTATCAAAAATGCATATGATTCCAAATTTGATACAGAAGAAATAGCGCCATTGGTAAAACAGCAAGATGCTTATTATCTTGAACTATTTCATGGGGCGACGATTGCATTTAAAGATATGGCATTGTCCATTCTTCCACATCTTCTGATTACTGCCGCACGTAAGAACGAAGTGAAAAATGATATTGTTATTCTGACAGCAACTTCCGGGGATACAGGAAAGGCGGCACTGGCAGGATTTGCAGATGTAAAAGGAACTAAAATTATTGTATTTTATCCAAAGGATGGGGTAAGTCCGATTCAGCAGAAACAGATGGTAACCCAGAAGGGAGAGAATACATTTATCGTAGGTATTAATGGAAACTTTGACCAAGCTCAGACAGAAGTAAAAAATATGTTTTCTGATAAAGAGCTTGCAAAGGAAATGGAGACTGCTGGATATCAGTTTTCTTCTGCTAACTCCATTAATATTGGGCGTCTTGTTCCCCAGATTGTATATTATGTATATGCCTATGCTAAAATGGTGAAGTCAGGTGCTATTTCCAACGGAGAAGCTATGAATGTAGTGGTACCTACTGGTAACTTTGGAAATATTTTGGCAGCATTTTATGCAAAGAGTATGGGACTTCCAATTGGAAAGCTGATTTGTGCGTCCAACGAAAATAAAGTATTATTTGATTTCTTTGCTACCGGAGAATATGATAGAAACCGTGAATTTATCTTGACAAGTTCTCCGTCTATGGATATTTTAATTTCCAGTAATCTGGAACGTCTTATTTATCGTATTGCTGGAAATGATGCAAAGAAGAATCAGGAAATGATGCAGTCTCTTCAGGAGAATGGAAAATACGAGATTACAGCAGAGATGAAAGAGCAGTTAAAAGACTTTTATGGAAATTATGCCAATGAAGCAGAAACAGCGGCTGTAATTAAAGAAGTATATGAAAAAACTGGTTATATCATGGACACTCATACAGCAGTAGCAGCAGCTGTATATGATAAATACAAGAAAGAGACGGATGATACCACCAAGACAGTAATTGCATCTACTGCAAGTCCGTATAAGTTTACCAGAAGTGTAATGATGGCTATTGATCAAAAATATGAAAGTCAGCCGGATTTTGAATTGGTAGATGAATTGGAAAAATTATCAAAAGTAAAAATACCTCAGGCAATTGAGGATATCCGTACTGCACCGGTATTACATAAAACCATTTGCGAAGTGGATCAGATGCAGGCTGTAGTTAAAGAATTTCTTAGAATGTAGAAAAAAGAATAAAAAAAGTTCCTCATCAATTTGAGGAACTTTTTTGTTGAATATTAATCTTTAAAAATAGAAATAATGAAATTAATGGTTCCAAACGGAAATATAATGGGGAGCAGATAAACAGGTTCACCTGTAACCAGTGTAGTATGCTCCTGTACCATTGGCGGTTCAATTGATAATTCAAGGGAATGTTCATTGGACATATTTACCGTATAAAGGCCATTATGAAGATTTAAAAAATCTTCCATTGAAGCCAATACATATTCATCAAAATCCGTAAAGGGTTCGTCCACATATCTGCTGGCAAATGTTATGGCGGTTTTCTGATTCATGTCAAGGGCAGAAAGAAGAGTGCCTTCTATTTGCTGAGAAATACAAAAGTCGGTGGGAACTTCCGGCATAGGGAGAATCTGTAAAGGAGTAAAATCCTCTCCAATAAAACGAATCAGATTATTAAAGAAAAGTGTAAGGTATGGAACAATCCGATCCGTGCATGCAATATTCTCCTGTGAACAGAAGGTAGAAAGAAGTTTATCTACCAGTTCCTGCTGCTCTGCTAATAAGTCCAGGTCATAGATTTCATAAGCGCCCCGGTATTCTGCAATAAGGTTCTCCAAATCAAGATTAGAAAGCAATCCCTTTTCAACCAAGGTCTGTCCCAGTTTCATATAATCAGGAAGCTGGAGGGTCAGCAGTTCATTTACCTGTTTCTGGGTAAGATAGCCAAGCTTTATAGCAAGTTCACCGAAACGTTTGTCGTAATGAGTCTGCATAATATAGACATCTTCTACTTCGTTGGCGGACATATATCCGGCATGGATGGCAAGTGTACCAAGTTTTTGATGGGTAGAAGACTGAATCTGTAGTGCCTCCATGAGCTGATCAGATTCAATTACACCTTTGCTAAGTAAAAAATTTCCGAAAAACTGTGTGTACATAACTTATCTCCCTTCAAAACGTTTGATTACAATCTGAGCAATACTGGAGGAGGAGTAAGGTTTCTGAATGAAATCATGTGCACCTTCCATAATTGCCATTTTCAACTGTGATTGTGTACCTACGGAAGAAACTATAACAATATAGGCATTGGGATCAAACTTACGGATTTCACGTATTGCCTCGATACCATCCATTTGCGGCATGACAATATCCAAAAAAACAAGTTGGGGTTGAAACTCTTTGTAAATGGAAACAGCCTGCTCACCGTTAACAGCCTCCAGAAAATTATCATAACCACATCCCTTGATAATATCTTTTAACTGCTTACGAGCCAAAATTGAATCGTCACAAATTAAAATCTTCACATCGTCCATAAGAAATCGCTCCTTAATATAATCATTTATACATATAATTTTACACTAAATGGCAAAAATTTTCAATCTTTTCTTTAGATAAATACTATTTGCAATACTTTTTCACAATGGTTATAATAAATGCAGTAAATATAAGGAAGAGGAGAAAAGGGAAAATGATGCTTTTATTTAATGTAGTTGTTTTGGCATATGGAATTTATACCATATATGCTGCGATTATGGTGAAGAAGACACAGAAACTGAATGCCTGGTTTTTAGGGAAGAATCAAAGGACGGTTCGGGATGAAATCGGATATATTGACTATATATATGGAAGAACAATAACGATGGGAGCAGTAGTTCTACTATTTGGGGCGGTGCAGATTGTTGATATGTATGGAATGAAAATACCGGCTCAGATTATGGGGGGAATCATATTACTGCTTTTAACTGTATTTATCTGGTTTTATATCAGTATGAGCAAGGCAAAGAAAAAATTCTGGTAGATATCAGGAAACCGTCACGGAATCATCACCTGAAGCTTCTATTATTAAGAGGCAGGAGGAGAAGGAACCCATGAAAAGAATATTAGTAGTAGATGATGAAGAGAAAATCCGTGCCATTATCCGAAAATATGGAGAGTTTGAAGGATATGAAATTACAGAGGCAAAGGATGGAATGGAAGCAGTTAGAATCTGCAGACAGCAGGACTTTGATGTGATTATTCTGGATGTAATGATGCCGGAGCTGGATGGATTTTCTACCTGTTGTGAGATAAAAAAGGAAAAAGATGTTCCGGTTATCATGCTTTCAGCCAGAGGGGAAGAATATGACCGGATTCATGGATTTGAAAGCGGAATAGATGATTATGTGGTAAAACCCTTTTCGCCCAAAGAGCTGATGATGCGGATTAAAGTAGTAATCAGCAGAAACCAGGACAAAGAAGATAAGCGGGAAAGAAATGTATTTATGAAAGAGGGATTAGAGGTGGATTTTACTGGAAGAACAGTTACCATAGATGGAAAGCGGATTGAAATGTCACCGAAGGAATATGAGTTATTGTTTTATCTGGTAAGAAACCGAAATATTGCCTTAGAAAGAGAAAAGCTTATTAAAGAAGTATGGGGCTATGATTATTATGGGGATGACCGGACTCTGGATACCCATATCAAACTGTTGCGCAGCAGCTTAGGCGAATATCGTAAGTTTCTGGTGACATTAAGAGGGGTGGGATACCGTTTTGAAGCATAAGTCAGTGAAAATGGGAGAGAAAACCAGTATCAAATACAAGATTTTCCTGTATCTATTAAGTTTTGTTATGATACTGCTGGCTGTTCTCTGGGTGTTTCAAATCTGTTATCTGGATACCTTTTATAAACTGATTAAAAACAGAGAAGCAGAAAAAGCTTTGGAACAAGCCATATCTATCTTACAGGATGATGAAATAGATGTGGGTGCAGAAATAGATAGTCTTGCGGCAGAATGCAATCTGTCAATACTGGTAACAGATACGCGGGGAACCACCATTTACAGTGCCGAATATATTATGAATTCCAAAATGAGTACAATTCCCTATGAAGAGTTTGAACAGTATTACAGGCAGGCAAAGGAACAGGGCGGAAGAGCAAAAATTGAGTTTAAAGGAAATAAAAATGTGACTATGCCTAGGATGGAAGAAGAGCCTCCCGCAGGAATGGATATGGGAAAAGGACCTCCCGCAGGAAATGAGGATTTTTTTCAGAATCATGGGCAGAAGATGGTACAGTCTGCCATTTATATACAGATTATAAATAGTGGAACAGAAGACATGGTTGTTATGGTAAATTCACAGCTTACTCCGGTAGATGCTACGGTAGATACACTCCGTGTACAATTTATCTGGATTTTTGCTATATTAATTCTGTTATCCTTAATCATTGCCTTTTTGCTCTCCCAAAAAATATCCCATCCTATTATTCTTGTCAATCATTCGGCAAAAGAACTGGCAAAAGGTAATTACTCCATAGAGTTTGCAGGAAAGGATTACCGTGAAATTGCGGAACTGTCAGAGACGTTGAATTATGCAGCAAGGGAACTGGAGAAGACAGAAACACTGCGAAAAGAGCTAATTGCCAATGTTTCACATGATTTAAGAACCCCATTGACCATGATTATTGCCTATGCAGAAGTAATGCGGGATTTGCCAGGTGAAAATACACCAGAGAATATACAAGTTGTTATTGATGAATCCAGCAGGCTTACCAATCTTGTAAATGATATGCTGGATATTTCCAAACTGCAGGCAGGGGTTATGGAAAGAAATTCCTCTGTGTATAATCTTACGGAAAGCATAAAGTCGGTACTGGAGCGGTATAACAAGTTAAAGGAACAGGATGGCTATATCATTGACTTTCAGTATCAGAAAGATGTCATGGTAAAAGCAGATGAATTCAAAATGTATCAGGTAATTTATAATTTAGTGAATAATGCCATTAATTATACGGGGACAGATAAGAAGGTGGAAGTGCGGCAGATGATAAAAAATCATACCGTAAGGATTGAAGTGGCAGATACTGGAGAAGGAATTGCAGCGGAGGCACTTCCTTATGTGTGGGATCGTTATTATAAAGTAGATAAAACACATAGACGTGCGGTGATGGGAACTGGGTTGGGACTTTCTATTGTAAAGAATATTTTGATACTTCATGAGTCAGCATATGGGGTGGAAAGTCAGCAGGGAAAGGGGAGTACCTTTTGGTTTGAGCTTCCTGAATATGAAAAAAAAGAGCCGTTGTACCAGTGATTTTAATCAACTGGTACAACGGCTCTTTTTTATTTATTAAAAATTATGTTATCGTTTATCCATGGGAACATATTCCAGATGTTCCTGTACATTTTTATAAGCAGGACGCATAATTTTTCCGTTGTAATTCAATTCTTCAAGACGGTGTGCACTCCAGCCGGAAATTCTTGCAATGGCAAAAATCGGAGTATACAATTCTAATGGTAAGTCCAACATGCTATATGCAAAACCGGAGAAGAAGTCAACGTTTGGACTGACCCCTTTGTATATCTTACGTTCTTTTGCAATAATTTCAGGTGCCAGACGTTCTACGGTAGAATAAAGGGTAAATTCCTTTTCGCGCCCCTTTTCTTTGGAAAGCCGTTCTACGAAAGTGCGGAAGAGTTCTGCACGGGGATCGGACAAGGAATACACCGCATGCCCCATACCATAAATAAGTCCTGCACGGTCAAAAGCTTCTTTATTTAAAAGAGCACTGAGATAAGCACTAATTTCATCCTCGTCATTCCAGTCACTTATGTGCTTCTTCATATCATCAAACATTTGAACCACTTTAATGTTGGCACCACCATGACGGGGTCCCTTTAATGAGCCAAGAGAAGCTGCAATAACGGAATAGGTATCTGTTGCGGAAGATGATACAAGATGTGTGGTAAAGGTTGAGTTATTACCACCGCCGTGTTCCATATGAAGAATCAAAGAAATATCAAGTAATTTTGCTTCCAGAGGAGAATATTTACTGTCAGGACGTAAGAGATGTAAAATAGTTTCTGCGGTTGAAAGTTCCGGTCCTGGAGTATGGATGAAAAGGCTCGCGCCATCATGATAATGTTTATAGGCTTGATATCCATATACGGAAAGTAATGGGAAAAGACTAATTAATTCCAGACATTGACGTAAGACATTCGGAATAGAAATATTATCTGCCTGCTCATCATAAGCGTAAAGAGTAAGGACACTGCGTGCAAGAGTATTCATCATATCATGACTGGGTGCCTTCATAATAATATCCCGTACAAAACCAGTAGGAAGTGTACGATAGGTGGCAAGTACCTTGTAGAAAGAAGATAATTCCTCTTCGGTAGGAAGTTTTCCAAATAAAAGAAGATATGTACTCTCTTCGAAACCAAAATGGTTATTATCAGATAATCCACGGATAATATCTTTTACATTATAACCACGGTAGTAAAGTTCGCCAGGTGCAGGAACTGATTTTCCATCTATCATTTTAGTAGCACAGACGTCAGAAATTTCAGTTAAACCAACCAATACACCTTTACCATTTAAATCACGTAAGCCACGTTTTACATCATATTCTGTAAAAAGATCTGAATTTATTGTTGCAGCCTTCTGGCTTAATTCTGCAAAATGTGCAATTTCGGGTGTGATTTCGCAAAAATAGTTTGTGTTCATATAAAACCCCTTTCTAGACATTTTTTTCAAGTGCAGTGTTAAAGTCGTGCAATATAAAACACCGCCAGTTTACATATCATACCATATGTATTTGTTTTTATACAACAAAAAATAAGAAAATTTAATACTTTTTTTAGAATTAGGGATACTAAAAAGCACGACTATTATTAAGAAAAGAAAAAATCAATTATATTTTTGTGGATTTTTCAAAAGAAATAGTATAGAATAAGAGCAATAATTTTCTTTACGAGAGGAAGGGAGGAAGTAAAATGAAGTATCAGGAGTTGATTACCAAGGCAATTGAAGCAAAGAAATTTGCATATGTTCCTTATTCTCATTTTAGAGTTGGTGCCGCAGTGCTTACCAGGAATGGGAAGATATATACAGGCTGCAATATTGAAAATGTTAGTTATGGTGCAACAAACTGTGCAGAGCGTACAGCAGTATTCAAGGCAGTTGCCGAAGGAGAATTAGAGCTTGAAGCAATTGTGGTAAATGGGGATAACAATGATTATCTTGCCCCCTGTGGTGTATGCCGCCAGGTACTGGCAGAGTTTGGTGATGATTCCTTAAAAGTAATTCTGGCAAATACCATAGAGGATTATAAAGAACTAACTTTGGGACAGTTGCTTCCAGGAGCTTTTCGTACAGAAAATTTGAAGCCTAGTGATTTTTAGTAATGTTATTTTACATAGAATGACAGAAATGTATTAAAAAATGATTGACAAAAAAATAACATAAGGATATTCTAAGAGGTAATAACTTTACTAAATCTTTTAAAATTAAGGAGGAAATGACAAATGGCAACAAAGGCATATTATCCAAGAACAGAAATCGGACCTAATAAAGTTGGTTTCTCTAAGACACGTTCCATTATTGAAGCAGCATTTTATGGAAACAACGTTTTCAAGGTAAACACATTAAGAGAGGCATATGAACTGGCTAAGGAATCACCAGGAACAGTCGTAACAGACATGCCTGTATACAAAGGAGAAGAATTCGGTCTGGAAGCAGATGCAAAAGTTCTGTTATTCAATGATGGTTCTATTACAGGACGTTATGCGCCTGCAAGAAGAATTACCGGAAAACCAGGCGTTAATACAACTGAATTAGATAAAATCTTAATGGATGCAGTATATGATTCCAGATGGAAGACCATGTATCATGCAGAAGTGTTTATCGGATTAGATCCAGAATTCATGGTAAAGGCTCATCTTTTAATTCCAGAAGGAGAAGAGAATATTCTTTACTCATGGATGCTGAACTTCCAGTATATGTCTGATCAGTATGTTAAGATGTACAAATCTTCCAAAGAGTACGGTAATGAAGCGGATATCTATATCTTCTCTGATCCTCAGTGGATGGGAACTGACAGAACAGATATCTGTGATCCGAACTGTTTATGCTATTTCAACACAGATACAAACTGTGCAGGTATTCTTGGTATGAAATATTTCGGAGAACATAAAAAAGGTACATTAACATTAGCATGGGCTATTGCAAACAGAAATGGATACGCTTCCTGTCATGGTGGACAGAAAGAATATACATTAGAAGATGGCTCTAAATATGTTGCAGCAGTATTTGGATTATCCGGATCTGGAAAATCTACAATAACACATGCAAAACATGGTAATAAATATCCTGGTATTCAGGTATTGCATGATGATGCATTTATTATCAATGCAGAAACATGTTCTTCCGTAGCATTAGAACCTACTTATTTTGATAAGACTGCAGATTATCCTACCGCGTGTGAAGATAATAAGTTCTTATTAACAGCACAGAACTGTTCTGCAACATTAGATGAAGACGGAAAAGTAGTTCTTGTAACAGAAGATGTGCGTAATGGTAACGGACGTGCAATTAAGTCTAAATTATGGTCTCCAAACCGTGTAGACAAGATTGAAGCACCAGTTAATGCAATTTTCTGGATTATGAAAGACCCAACCATTCCACCAGTAGTAAAATTAAAAGGAGCTTCTCTGGCTTCTGTTATGGGTGCTACTTTGGCGACCAAACGTTCTACAGCAGAAAGACTTGCAGCAGGAGTAGATCCAAATGCATTAGTTGTAGAACCATATGCAAATCCATTCAGAACTTACCCATTGGTAAATGACTATGAGAAATTCAAATCTTTAGTTGAAACCAAAAACGTAGACTGCTACATCATCAATACTGGTGATTTTATGGGCAAAAAAGTTCAGCCAAAAGATACCTTAGGTATATTAGAAGCTATTGCTGAGAAAAAGGCTGATTTCAAAAAATGGGGACCATTCTCAGATATTGAAATTTTCGAATGGGAAGGATTTGTTCCAGAGTTAGACAACAAAGACTATGTAGCACAGTTAAAAGCACGTATGCAGGATAGATTAAACTATGTTACAAATCTGGATGAAGCAGAGGGTGGATTTAATAAATTACCAGAAGATGCCGCTGCTGCCATTAAAAAGGTTGTAAATGAAGCCAACAATCTGTAATAATTTGTTGCGATTTATCACAAAATAGAGTATAATCATTTTAGAGATAGAATCTCTTCCTGGGATGTTCGATACCCTGTTATTTTGAACCTACAATCACGTTCATGGGATTCCTATATAGCCAATTGGATGTCAGGCCGTCATTTGCAGCGGAAGGCAGAAGAGAGGTTGCGGTTACCCACCTAGCTTAGGCTAGGCGTCAAAATCACAGGAAACGGCATTTTGGGTGAATTCAAATGAAAAATCAACAACAATACAAAAGACTTTTACAAAAGATAGCTTGCGCACAAGTTACAAAAGAATTGTAGAAGTACGAAAGATAATATATACAAAAGATAACAAATACAAAAGAGGAAAGGCTGCTTTGGATAAAGGCAGCCTTTTTAGTCTGTAGGAAATATTTTGTAAGTTATTTTTTAAAATAAATAGGAATAGGAAAGATATATGAGGAAAAGATTTGTAGGAAATATCAAAAAATATTTTATAGCGGGCGGTATAGTTTTTGCGCTGATATTGGCAGCCTGCCTGATTAAATTTCTGGCAGAGCAGGGACAGGTGAATGAATACAGCGAAGAATATGTGGCAATGAAAGAATTACCCTCTCAGATGAGTTTTACTTATTATGATGAACAGGAATGGAAGAAAATCATTGGTGAAATTAATAATGGGAAAAAGCTGAGGGGAAAACTAACCTATGGTAAAATAGAGCATTTACTGGAAAAGCTTTCATTGGAAACCTATATTACATATGAAAAGAAATCATCTTTTAAAGAAGTATCCAGAAAAGACTGGAACAAGATATATGAACAGATCCTGGATTTGCTGGATGTTAATCAGGAGGTAAAGACCATGGAACTGGTTTTTCTTACAGAGAAACCAGAAGATAATAAGCGTCTTACTCAGGATGGCTATTATCAGGTGCCCAAGGGAATTGAATATTTTGGATATTATGATACATTTCAGGTTTATGTAAAAGAAAAAGAAGTTATTGGTATAAAAGGGGGATTCAATGGAAAGGTTACATTAAAGAATGTATTTGTACATAAGACAGAAAAGGAAAAAGCGGTCATTCTTTATGAAAATAAGCAGATATCTTTAGATATTAAAAAATTGGATGAAAATATTACAGACACAATCTGCGATATTGTATGGGAAAAGCAACAGGTAAGTGCCGTATATAAAAAAGAAGATATGATTCAGGGAAAAGTGCTTAGTTTTAACGAAAGCCAAATTGAAATCTCTGGATATGGTACGCTGGAATATGAAGGGAAAATGAAAATTTATAAGACCTATGGAACCGTTGAACAGTTAGATGAGTCAAAACTGGTAATTGGTAATCTACAGGCAGATTTTGTAGTTGCAGAGAAAAAGGTCTGCGGCATTATCCTCAAACAGTCTGCAGAAATTGAAACTATCCGGGTTCTGCTGCTGAATGAAGAATCTCCTTATCGGGATAATCCAGTTTTTGTTTCGGATAAAGACTGTACGGTTGCCATAGGGGAAAATCAACAGACCATAGCGGCAGGGCAGACGATTGTGCCGGGAAATATATTCCCAGAAGGAAGCAGTGACTATATTAAAATTACATCTGCGGATGAGAGCGGGAGAATATATTTTTCCGATGAAGCAGGCGGAAAAACATCCCTTGGATATCGGGGCAGTATTGAGATGCGTAAATATCCAGAGGGATGGGGTGTAGTGAATGAATTATCTTTGGAACAATATCTGTATGGTGTGGTTCCCAGTGAAATGCCGGCTTCTTATGAAATTGAGGCTCTCCGGGCACAGGCCGTCTGTGCCAGAAGCTATGCGTGTATTCAGCTTATGAAAGGAGATTATGCGGCATTTGCTGCCCATGTAGATGACAGCACCAGTTACCAGGTATATAATAAGAAGGAAGAGGATGAAAAGACGAATCTGGCAGTGGATGATACCATAGGAGAAGTGATAAAATATAATAATGAAATTGCGGAAGCATATTATTTTTCTACTTCATGTGGTCATACAGATAATATAGCCATATGGAATCAGCCGGAAGAAGAGAAAAATGGGTATCTTGAAGGGGTTACGCTGATGTCGGATGGCAGTGAACCAGATTTCTCCTCAGAGGAAGCATTTGCAGAATTTATAAAGAGTAAGGATGTTGCAGCATTTGACAGTGATGTGCCGTATTTTCGCTGGAGAGCAGAATTGGATATAACCGGCAGTCTGGAAAGTGTGAATCAGGCAGTTCTGGACCGGATGAAGGTAAATGCGGCCAATATACAACTGACAAAATCCGACGGAACAGCGGCGGGAAATGTTACAGGATTTGGTGCAGTAACGGGGATAAGTGCAGCTGAGCGAAGCAGTGGGGGCTGTGTGAAAAAACTGCAAATTTCTTATGAACAGGGAACGGTTCTGGTAATGAATGAATATAATATCAGATATATACTTGGAAAAGCGATAAAGAAATTAACAGATAAAGATGATAAGGAAGTGAAGATGGCATTGATGCCAAGCGCTTATTGTGCCATTATTCCGGTGGAAAATGGATACGTGGTTTATGGAGGCGGATATGGACACGGAATCGGAATGAGTCAGAATGGAGCAAATGGAATGGCAAAGGCAGGGATGGCGTATACTGATATACTGATGAAGTACTATAATGGTATTAATATAGAAAATATATATAATGGGGACTAGAATATGTGGAATATAATCGGAAAATTGAGATTTTTTTGGAAAAAATGCAGGGACGACAACGTAAGTGCGTTTGCATCACAGGCCGCATTTTTTATTGTTATGTCCTTAATTCCATTTATAATGCTTCTTATTTCATTGGTGCAGTACACACCGGTAACAGAGGCAATGGTTATGGAGATGGTAAATAAGGTAATGCCAACCTATCTATCACCATTTTTTATCTCTATTATTCACGAAATGTATAACCGTTCTGTCGGAATTGTATCTATAACTGCAGTGGCAGCAATATGGTCTGCCGCAAAAGGAATACAGTATCTGACCAATGGCTTGAATACGGTATATGATATTGAAGAAACCAGAAACTGGTTGTTTCTGCGCTTGCGGGCAATTTTTTATACCTTAATACTTCTTCTTACCATCGCAGCGTCATTGACACTTGTGGTATTTGGCAACAGTCTTCAGAAACTTCTATTAAAGTACCTGCCATTTGTATCAGAAATGACAGGCGGTATTATCCGTCTTCGTTCTATAATATTATTGGCGGTATTAATTATCTTTTTTGCAGTTTTATATAAGATGCTTCCCAACCGAAAAGCCTCCATTCGTGGACAGCTTCCCGGAAGTATTATGAGTGCAATCGGGTGGTCGGTATTATCATTTGGATTTTCTATTTATGTAGATGAGTTCAATGGATTTTCTATGTATGGAAGCTTGACGACAATCGTATTATTGATGCTGTGGCTGTATTTTGGAATGTATATACTGTTGCTGTCAGCAGAAATAAACAATATATATGAAGATATATGGGAAGAAAAGAAAAAGTGGAGAGATTAGTTTGGGATTCAAATATGGCAGGCAGACTCTTGTGTAAGAATTTAAAATAAACACTTGCACTTTCATTTGGAGCATGCTAGAATAATAGCCATGAAAAGAATAAAGGCTATGAAGGTGTTTAGTAGAAAGCCACACTGCTTACAGAGAGAGAGGATTATTAGCTGCAAGTCCTCTTAAGAAAAGAAGGTAATCGAATTTCCCACCGGAGCTGTATATCTGAAATGAAGGTAAGAGGTCAGAATAGGATATGCCGTATATGCACGTTACGCAAAATGAAGAGTTTAAGAATGATTTCTTAAAAAGCAGGGTGGTACCGCGGAAAATTTCGTCCCTATGCCGTTTTTGGCATAGGGATTTTTTTGATTTATGATACCAGGGGCACAAAGTGCGGAGCAATCCGTAGGTATCATGTGGTCAAAATACCTTGTTATACTTAAGAACAGAATTAAAAGGAGAAAAAAGATGAAAGAAAGACTGGAAAAAATCAAAGCAGACGCAGTCCGGGAAATACAGAAATCCGATGGACTGGAAAAATTAAATGATGTCAGAGTTGCTTTTCTTGGAAAAAAAGGTGAGTTGACAGCAGTATTAAAAGGAATGAAGGATGTTCTTCCCGAAGAACGACCTAAGGTTGGTCAGCTGGTAAACGAAACACGGGAAAGTATTGAAAAGCTTATTGAAGAGACAAAACATAAGATGGAGGCTGCGGAACGTGATATCCGCTTAAAACAGGAGGTTATTGACGTAACACTGCCTGCAAAGAAAAACAGAGTAGGACATCGGCATCCCAATACTATTGCATTAGAAGAGGTAGAACGTATCTTCATTGGTATGGGATATGAAGTAGTGGAAGGACCGGAAGTAGAATATGATTATTATAACTTCGAAGCATTGAACACTCCTGCCAACCATCCAGCGAAGGATGAACAGGATACCTTCTATATTAATGATAAGATTGTACTTCGTACCCAGACCTCTCCGGTACAGGTGCGTGAAATGGAAAAAGGTAAACTTCCCATTCGCATGATTGCACCGGGAAGAGTATTCCGTTCCGATGAAGTAGATGCAACACATTCTCCAGCCTTCCATCAGATTGAAGGACTGGTGATTGATAAAAACGTTACCTTTGCGGATTTAAAAGGAACACTGGCAGAATTTGCGAAAGAATTATTTGGAAAAGATACTAAGGTAAAATTCCGTCCTCATCACTTCCCATTTACAGAGCCAAGTGCAGAAGTGGATGTGACATGTTTTAAATGCGGCGGCAGCGGATGCCGTTTCTGTAAAGGTTCCGGTTGGATTGAAATTTTAGGATGCGGTATGGTACACCCAAGAGTATTAGAAATGAGCGGCATTGATCCGGAAGAATATACTGGCTTTGCCTTTGGGGCAGGATTAGAACGTATCGCACTGTTAAAATACGAAATAGATGACATGAGATTACTGTATGAAAACGATGACCGTTTCTTAAAACAGTTCTAGGTAGGAGGAAATTATGAACACATCATTATCATGGATAAAAGCATATGTGCCGGAACTGGATGTGACAGCACAGGAATATACCGATGCAATGACACTTTCAGGCTCTAAGGTAGAAGGATTTGAAAAACTGGATGCAGATTTAGAAAAAATTGTAATCGGACAGATAGAAAAAATCGAAAAACACCCAGATGCAGACAAGTTAATTATTTGTCAGGTGAATGTGGGAACTGGTGAAAACGTTCAGATTGTAACCGGGGCCACCAATGTAAACGAAGGAAATAAAATCCCGGTTGTCTTAGATGGCGGACGTGTAGCTGGTGGACATGACGGAAAGAAAACCCCAGGCGGTATAAAGATAAAAAAAGGAAAGCTAAGAGGAGTACCTTCTAATGGAATGCTCTGTTCTATTGAGGAATTAGGTTCTACCAAGGAAATGTACCCAGAGGCTCCAGAAGATGGAATTTATATTTTTGGCGAAGATGCAGTGGTTGGTGAAAGTGCCATCCGGGCATTAGGACTGGAAGATGTAATATTTGAATATGAGATTACATCTAACCGTGTAGACTGCTTTGGTATTCTCGGAATTGCAAGAGAAGCGGCAGCTACCTTTAATAAAGAGTTTAAGCCGCCAGTGATAACGGAAACCGGTAACAGCGAAAATGCTGCTGATTACATTAAAGTAAATATAGAAAATGCAGAATTGTGTCCAAGATACTGTGCAAGAGTGGTAAAAAATATCAAAATTAAACCATCTCCGGCATGGATGCAGAGAAGACTGTCTTCCCTGGGAATTCGTCCTATTAATAATATTGTAGATATTACCAACTATGTAATGGAAGAATTTGGACAGCCGATGCATGCCTATGATATGGATCACATCGCAGGAAAAGAAATTAATGTACGCTGTGCACAAAAGGGTGAAAAATTTATCACACTGGATGGTCAGGAACGTATTTTGGATGAGTCCATATTAATGATTTGTGATGGAGAAAAGCCGGTTGGTATTGCAGGAATTATGGGAGGAGAAAATTCCATGATTACTGATAATGTGCAGACCATGCTGTTTGAGGCTGCATGTTTCGATGGAACTAATATTCGTCTTTCCGGTAAGAAAATAGGATTAAGAACTGACGCTTCCGGAAAATTTGAAAAAGGACTGGATCCCAACAATGCCATTGATGCCATCAACCGTGCCTGCCAGTTAATAGAAGAATTAGGTGCCGGAGAAGTAGTTGGTGGTGTTGTAGATGTTTACGGTAAAGTGAAAGAAGGAAGAAAAATTCCATTTAATGCTGAAAAAATCAACAAACTTCTTGGAACAGATATTGCCAAAGAAACCATGATAGATTATTTCAAAAAAATTGATATAGGATATGATTATCAAACAGAAGAAGTTTTAGTTCCGTCCTGGCGTCAGGATTTGGAGCGTCTGGCAGATATGGCGGAGGAAGTGGCAAGATTCTACGGATATGATAATATCCCAACCACTCTTCCCACAGGTGAGGCAATGACAGGAAAAATGTCTTTTAAGCTGCGTGTTGAAGAAGTAGCAAAAGATGTTGCAGAGTTCTGCGGATTTAGTCAGGGAATGACCTATTCCTTTGAAAGCCCGAAAGTATTTGATAAATTATTACTTCCAGAAGATAGTGAACTGAGAAAAACAGTAGTAATTTCCAATCCTTTGGGAGAAGATTTTAGTATTATGAGAACGATTTCCTTAAATGGTATGCTGACATCTCTATCTACCAATTATAATAGAAGAAATAAGAATGTGCGTCTTTATGAACTGGGAAATATTTATCTGCCAAAACAGGTACCGGTAACAGAATTACCCCAAGAGCGGATGCAACTCACACTTGGAATGTATGGAGAGGGAGACTTCTATACCATGAAAGGTGTGATAGAAGAATTTTTTAATAAGGCAGGACTTCACGGGAAGGAAACTTATGTTCCTGACTCAGAAAAGCCATTTCTTCATCCCGGAAGACAGGCCAATGTTATTTACGATGGCAAAATAGTAGGTTATTTGGGAGAAGTACATCCGGCGGTAGCAGATAGCTATTCGATTAAAGACCGGGTATACGTGGCAGTAATAGACATGCCACATATAGTAGAACTGGCAAGCTTTGACCGTAAATATGAAGGAATCGCCAAATTCCCTGCTGTAACACGTGATATCAGTATGGTAATGACAAAAGAAATTCTGGTGGGCGATATAGAAAAAATATTTGATACCAAGGGCGGACAGTATCTGGAAAGTTATGAATTGTTTGATATTTATGAAGGATCTCAGATTAAAGCCGGATTTAAGTCTGTGGCATACTCTCTGACCTTCCGGGCGAAGGATAAGACTCTGGAAGAAAGTGATTACACCCCTGCTATGAATAAGATATTAAAAGCATTAGAAGAACTGGGAATTGAGTTGCGAAAATAAAACTTGAATATGAGAAACAAAAATGGTAAAATTTAGATGAAACAGCATTCTAAAAAAAGAAAACAGGAGAGAGTATATGAAAAATTTAATGAAAAAATCTATTTCATTAGCAATGGCACTGGCTGTAATGCTGACAAGTGTATTGCTTGTACCACAGGCAGGAAGTAAAGCAGAGGCAGCAGCCAAGGCATATATTAGCCCATATGATACGAATCAGACAGTGTACTATGAGCCGGATTGTTACGATGGAACTTGGAAAACGTCAATATATATCAGAAATTGTAGCAAAGCAACGCAGATTAAAAGTTTAAAGAGCAGTAATAAAAGTATTGCAAGGGTTGTAGCAAGACAGGGATATATTGATGTATACTATTATAAAAAGCCAGGAAAAGTAAATATTACTTGTACGGTAAATGGTACAAAATTGAAAGCAAGCCTGACAGTGAAGAAATATTCTTCACCAGTAAAAACATTTAAGGTTGGAAGCAAAAACTTTGCCTCAAAGTTTAAAGGTGCAGCTCATTACGATTACTATCATACAGCAAAAATTAATAAGCAGGCATTAACATTGAAGGCAAACAGTGGATGGGTGATTGATGAAGTACAAGTTTACAAAAGTAATAATGGATTTAAATATTATAAAGACATAAATAAATCTTCTTATACTTTGAAAAATTTGACTTTAAATGGAAAATATGACGAAATAACAGTTTATTTCTATAATAAGAAGAGTAAGCTTTATATTCCAACAGTATTAAATTTGAAAAAAGAATAAAAAGAGTGGGGCAGGGTTCGCAGAATCCTGCTCTTTTAGAAAGTAGATGCAAAGAAATAAACTTGAGAAAAGAAGGATAAAGTGGTATAATTTGGATGTAGAATATATTTTAAGTTGCTTAAGTGTTTCGAAAATCTCTGGCAGCGGCAAGTATCAGTATCCAAATAAAACATCATATAGCTTAAAAAACCTTACATTAAATGGAACGGATAATAAAGTGCGTGTCTACTTCTATAATAAGAAACAAAAGAAAGAATGTTCTATAATGTTAAAATTATGCAAAGAGTAGGAAAGTGTAAGGGCAGGATTCGTAGAATCCTGCCCTTTTAGGAAAAAGAAATGGATGTAAAAGATTTTTATTACGATTTACCACAAGAATTAATAGCACAGGATCCCTTGGAGGATCGTTCCAGCTCCAAATTGTTGTTGTTGAACAAAGAAGACGGTGAAATTGAGCATACGAACTTCAAACATATTACTGATTATCTCACCCCGAAAGATTGTCTGGTATTGAATAATACTAAGGTAATTCCAGCGAGACTTTTTGGAGAACGAGAGGGAACACAGGCAAAGATTGAGCTGCTTCTTTTGAAAAGAAAAGAAAATGATATATGGGAGACACTGGTAAAGCCAGGGAAAAAGGCAAAGCCCGGAACCAAAATTATATTTGGACAGGGACTTCTGACAGGAGAGGTAATAGAAGTAGTGGAAGATGGGAATCGTTTGATCCAGTTTTCCTATGAAGGAATATTTGAGGAGATTTTAGATCAGTTGGGACAAATGCCTCTGCCACCCTATATTACCCATCAGCTAAAGGATAAGAATCGTTATCAGACGGTATACGCAAAACATGAAGGTTCTGCGGCAGCGCCTACTGCTGGGCTGCATTTCACACCAGAACTTTTAGAGGATATTCAAGAAAAAGGGATACGAATTGCTGAGGTAACCCTCCATGTAGGACTTGGAACGTTCCGCCCTGTGAAGGTGGAGAATGTACAGGAGCATCACATGCATTCAGAATTTTACATGATTGATCAGAAAGCGGCAGACATAATTAACGATACAAAGAAAAAAGGCGGCAGAGTTATCTGTGTGGGAACTACAAGCTGCCGTTCCATTGAGTCAGCTGCAGCAGAAGATGGTACCCTTAAGGGCTGCAGTGGATGGACAGAGATCTTCATTTATCCGGGATATCAGTTTAAATTATTGGACGGGCTGATTACTAATTTCCATTTGCCTGAGTCTACATTGGTTATGCTGGTATCAGCGCTTGCAGGTAGAGAACATATTATGCATGCCTATGAAGTAGCAGTACAGGAAAAGTACAGATTCTTCAGTTTTGGGGATGCCATGTTTATACAATAATAATACTAGAAAAGGAGTGGGTTCATGGAGGACAGAAGAAAAAGCAAACGATTGGATTTGGAAGTAGCAGTTCAGTTTAAAAGACTGGATAAGGGTGAGGTTACCACGATAAGTTATATACATGTAAAGGTAACAGATATGTCCCGTTCTGGAATCGGATTTTCAGCGGAACATGAGCTGGAAGTGGGAAGCTACTATGATACAAAAATTCGTATCTGGACAGGGGAGACCATAGATGCAGTAGTCGAGATTGTGCGGGTAGGAGAAGAAGAAGGAATCTATCAGTACGGAGCTGTATTTATCGGCATGACAGAAGCAGATGCATTAAAGATTGATATTTACCGAATGTTTAATGAAGAATAAGAGTTGTAAAAAACAGGATATGGACTCATATCCTGTTTTTATGTGGGGATATAAAATAACATATAAGAATACAAGAATGAATGATGTATAAATTTAAGTTATAATAGATATGAAAAAGAAAAATGTCTTTTTTGGTTGAAATCCTTGGGTAAATATAATATAGTATTACTAATAGACTTTAATATGATAAAGTTACTGTTGATAAATGTTATTATATAAAAATAGATGATAACTGGAAAAATGCAGGAAGGAAGAGTAAGTATGAACTATCATGTTGGTGTGATTTCCGGAGATGGAATAGGGCCGGAGGTTGTGAAAGAAGCAAAGAGTGTTCTGGATAAAGTAGGAAGTGTATTTGGACACGAATTTTCATATGAAGAGATTCTAATGGGTGGTGCATCTATCGATGCCAAAGGAGTACCGCTGACGGATGAGGCTGTTGCACAGGCACAAAATTCAGATGCGGTTTTGATGGGATCTATTGGAGGAAATACCAGTACCTCTCCATGGTATCAGCTTTCACCCGAATTAAGACCGGAAGCAGGTCTTTTAAAATTGCGTAAATCTTTAAATTTATTCGCAAATTTACGACCGGCATATTTATATGAAGAATTGAAAGCAGCCTGTCCTCTGCGGGATGATATTATAGGGGATGGATTTGATATGATGATTATGCGTGAACTTACCGGAGGGCTTTATTTTGGTGAGAGAACAACAGAAGAACGCAATGGTGTTATGACTGCAGTGGATACGTTAACTTATACGGAAGAAGAAATCAGAAGAATTGCAAAACGTGGTTTTGATATTGCAATGAAACGCAGAAAGAAAGTAACCAGTGTGGATAAGGCTAATGTACTGGATTCTTCCAGGCTTTGGAGAAAAGTAGTAGAAGAAGTGGCTAAGGATTACCCGGAAGTGGCTCTGGAGCATATGCTGGTAGATAACTGTGCCATGCAGTTAGTGAAAGATCCAAAGCAGTTTGATGTAATTCTGACAGAAAATATGTTTGGCGATATCTTATCAGATGAAGCCAGTATGGTGACCGGTTCTATTGGGATGCTGGCATCTGCAAGTCTGAACGATACAAAATTCGGTTTGTATGAGCCAAGCGGGGGTTCTGCACCTGATATTGCAGGAAAAGGAATTGCGAATCCAATTGCGACTATTTTAAGTGCAGCCATGATGTTGCGCTATTCTTTTGATTTAGATAAGGAAGCAAGTGCAGTGGAAGAAGCTGTAAAGCAGGTTTTAAAAGAAGGATACCGTACCATTGATATTATGCCGCAGGAAGAAAAGAAGAAAGCCGAAGTAACGCAGGTTGGCACAGTTGATATGGGAAGACTTATTTCCGAAAGAATACAGTAGCGACTATAAAGGGCAAAAGCACTCTAACGTGATTTTACCATGGAAAGCGAGGTCATAATATGCAGATGACAGGAGCACAGATAGTAATTGAATGCTTAAAAGAGCAGGGTGTGGATACTGTCTTTGGTTACCCGGGGGGAGCCATTTTAAATGTATATGACGAGTTATACAAACATAGAAATGAAATTAAACATGTATTAACTTCTCATGAGCAGGGAGCATCTCATGCAGCAGATGGATATGCACGTTCCACAGGAAGAGTGGGTGTCTGCCTGGCTACTTCAGGACCGGGAGCAACCAACCTGGTAACCGGAATAGCAACTGCGTATATGGATTCTGTGCCAATGGTGGCTATTACATGCAATGTAGGGGTTTCTCTCTTGGGAAAGGATAGTTTTCAGGAAATTGATATTGCCGGAATTACTACCCCCATTACGAAACATAATTTTATTGTAAAAGATGTTAATAACCTGGCAGATACCATCCGTCGGGCGTTTCAGATTGCACAGAAGGGAAGGCCGGGACCTGTATTGGTAGACATTCCGAAGGATGTAACAGCCAATAAGACAGGATTTAAATCAGCAACAATTCAGCCAGAAAAACGTTTTTTGGAAAGCATTACGGAAGAAGCCTTAGAAACTGCTATAAAAATGATACATAAGGCAAAAAGACCATATATTTTCGTGGGCGGCGGAGCAGTGATTTCAGGGGCAAGTCAGGAACTGATGGAATTTGTGAAAAAAGTTCAGGCACCAGTAACCGATTCTTTGATGGGAAAAGGAGCCTTTGATGGAAAGCACAGATTGTATACAGGTATGCTGGGAATGCATGGAACAAAGGCCTCCAATTATGGAGTGAGTGAATGTGACTTACTGATTGCCATAGGTGTAAGGTTCAATGACCGTGTCATTGGAAATGCCAAGAAGTTTGCCAAAAATGCAAAAATACTTCAGTTTGATATTGATCCAGTTGAAGTAAATAAAAATATTATCACGGATGCCCATGTCATAGGAGATATCAAAGAGATTCTGATTCGGCTGAATGCAAGGTTGGAGCAGCAGGAGCATGAAGCTTGGATTACAAAAATTCTGGATTATAAGGAAAAATATCCCCTCACGTATCATGATACTGGGTTAAGCGGTCCCTATGTAGTAGAAGAGATTTATAAGCAGACAAAAGGTGAGGCTATTATAGTAACGGAAGTGGGACAGCATCAGATGTGGGCGGCGCAGTTTTATAAATATAGTAAGCCAAGAACATTGCTTACTTCCGGCGGACTTGGAACCATGGGTTATGGACTGGGGGCTGCAATTGGAGCCCAGATAGCAAATCCGGAGAAACAAGTGATAAATATCGCCGGTGATGGATGTTTCCGAATGAATATGAATGAAATTGCAACAGCAGTACGCCAACAGCTTCCGTTGGTACAGGTGGTAATTAATAACCACGTGTTGGGAATGGTTCGTCAATGGCAGACATTATTTTATGAACAGCATTACTCCGCAACTGTGCTGAATGATGCTGTGGATTTTGTGAAGCTTGCGGAAGCTATGGGTGCAGTGGGATATCGCGCTGAAACCAGAGAAGAATTTCAGAATGCATTTCAAAAAGCTCAGGAAAGTAAGATACCAGTTCTCATTGACTGCATCGTGGACAGTGATGATAAGGTATGGCCCATGGTGGCGCCAGGAGCTGCAATTAATGAAGCATTTAGTGAAGAAGATATGGAAAAAAATATATAATATTTCTTAGATAAAGACAGATTGAGGAGGAAAAACATGAACAGAGTTTACAATTTTTCAGCAGGACCAGCAGTTTTACCAGAAGAGGTTTTAAAAGAAGCAGCAGATGAAATGCTGAATTACAAGGGAACAGGAATGTCCGTAATGGAAATGAGCCATCGTTCCAAAGCTTATGAAACGATTATTAAGGAAGCAGAAGCAGATTTACGGGAATTGATGAATATTCCAGATAATTACAAGGTAATGTTTTTACAGGGAGGTGCATCCCAGCAGTTTGCGATGATTCCTATGAATCTTATGAAAAATAAAAAAGCAGCTTATATCGTAACCGGACAATGGGCAAAAAAGGCATATCAAGAAGGTCAGGTTTATGGAGAGGCTGTAAAGGTAGCATCCTCAGAGGATGAAACTTTCTCTTATATACCAGATTGTTCTGACCTTGCTATACCAGAAGATGCAGATTATGTCTATATCTGTGAAAATAATACAATTTACGGAACAAAATTTAAGACACTTCCAAATACCAAGGGACATACTCTTGTAGCGGATGTTTCTTCCTGCTTTTTGTCAGAGCCAGTGGATGTAAGTAAATACGGCGTGATTTATGGCGGAGTTCAGAAAAATATCGGACCAGCAGGTGTGGTTATCGTGATTATGCGGGAGGACCTCATTACAGAAGATACATTGGCAGGAACACCAACCATGTTAAAATATAAAACTCATGCAGATGCAGAATCCCTCTATAATACACCGCCGGCATATGGAATTTATGTTTGTGGAAAAGTCTTTAAATGGCTGAAAAAAATGGGTGGTCTGGAATCTATGAAACAGCATAATGAAGAAAAAGCAAAAATTCTTTATGACTTTTTAGATCAGAGCAAAATGTTCAAAGGAACTGTAAGAAAAGAAGATCGTTCCCTGATGAATGTTCCTTTCGTTACAGGAGACAAAGAACTGGATGCTAAATTTGTAAAAGAAGCAGAAGCGGCAGGATTTGTGAACCTGAAAGGCCACAGAAGCGTAGGCGGTATGCGTGCAAGTATTTATAATGCAATGCCAAAAAACGGCGTAGAGAAATTAGTTGCGTTTATGAAAAAATTTGAAGAGGAGAATTAATATGTATCAGTACCATTGTTTAAATCCAATTGCCGATGTGGGATTGGGATTGTTTAATGAAGAATATAAAAAAGTAGAAGATATGAAAGACGCTCAGGCAGTTTTAGTAAGAAGTGCTTCCATGCATGAAGCAGAGCTGTCAGAAAACCTTTTTGCAATTGCAAGAGCAGGTGCAGGAGTAAATAATATTCCATTAGAAAAATGCGCCGATGCAGGAATCGTAGTATTCAATACACCAGGTGCCAATGCAAACGGTGTAAAGGAACTGGTATTTGCAGGTATGTTTTTGGCATCTCGTGATATTACAGGCGGAATTAACTGGGTGCTTGAAAATAAAGGAAATGAAAATGTTGGAAAAGATGCAGAAAAAGTAAAGAAGGAATTTTCCGGAACTGAAATTGCAGGAAAGAAATTAGGCGTTATCGGACTTGGAGCTATTGGTATTAAAGTAGCCAATGCAGCAACTCATCTTGGTATGACGGTATATGGATATGATCCATTTATCTCTGTAAATGCTGCATGGAGTCTTTCAAGAAATGTAAAACATATTAGTTCTGTAGAAGAGATTTACCGCGAGTGTGATTTCATCACAATTCATGTACCATTGCTGGATGATACAAAGAAGATGTTAAATGAAGGTGCATTCAGCCAGATGAAAGATGGAGTGGTAATCCTTAACTTTGCCAGAGACCTTCTGGTAGACGAGGAAGCTATTTTAAATGCAATTAAAGATGGAAAAGTGAAGAAATATGTATCTGACTTTCCAAATGCTGTTACAGCAGGACAGGAAGGATGCATCGTAATTCCTCACTTGGGAGCATCAACTGAAGAATCAGAAGATAATTGTGCAATTATGGCAGTAAAGGAAGTTATGGATTATCTGAAAAATGGAAATATCCGCAATTCCGTGAATTTTCCCAACTGCGATATGGGAGCATGTGCAGGCGCAGGCCGTATAGCTGTGCTACATAAAAACATCAAGGGTATTATCAGTAAATACACTGCAGTAATGGAAAGCAATAATATTAATATTTCAGATATGACCAATAAGAGCCGTGGAGATTATGCGTATTCTCTTATGGACATTGATTTACCGGTAACAGAAGCAGCAATAAATCAGTTACTGGCTATTGAAGGAGTATTAAAGGTAAGAGTAATTAAATAAGATGAGAGGTGGTTGTTGGGAAATTGAGCCAATGACTTCTCACGATACTAGAAACGGGAATCACATAAAATGTGATTCCCGTTTCTAGTATATACATAAAAAATGAATTTCCAGACAACCTTTTTTCATTAGTCATATTTCTTATTGTAGTGAATGAGTACCATGTTCAGTGAATGATATTCATTCATCATCCTCTTATATGTATCAGAAATAGAGGAGCATGCAATCTGCGCTTTAAAAATAATGTTCTCGTATTGTCTTTCCAAAGAAGAAAGTATACTATCATCCATGTAGCAGATACGATATTTTTCTTTTAAAAATAAAAGAAGACGTTTGTGGTGATGAACTCCAATATCAGAATCCAATGTTAGTGCATTGCTGAGCAGGCAGGATAATGCAACTACCTCAGCTTCTGGAGTAGGGGAAAAAGTAATTTTTTTATTTTCCGCCCAGCAGTCAAGCAACAGAAAGGATTGCGTAATAATATCAAAAATTTCATTGCTTACATCGTCCTTTAATATTTTCTTAGTAATTTCCTGCGTAGAATGTCTGTAGATATCTTTTAAATAAAAATCATAGTCGTCCATATTTTCAATCTGGGAAGAGAGTGAAATCTTACCAATATTATGTAGAAGAGCAGCTAATTCTGTTGTTTTGCAAGAATCGGAGGTAAACTCCAGTACGCTGCCGATTTGTTGACTTAGCTGGACGGTATAGCTGGTATGAAGTGCTGAATACTCATTCCGGAAGTCTATTGCAAAGATAACCAAAAGGAGATAATCATGAAGCTGAGTGCTGGAAAAAGAAAGCTTACTGGTATAATCAGCAATCTCCTGACGGTAGCTGCCAGAATTCAGTGCATCCATAATATGATATTTACTGTCAGTTTTCAGAAACCAGTGAATGTCTTCGTCTGTGAAGATAGAATTGCGGTATCCTTCTAAAAAAGGAAGCAGTTCCTTGGTATCATTGCGTCGGCAGAAAATATCAATCCGGTCGGCAAGATATAAGATGCGAGTCAGCCGGCGGTGATAGTCGGTGATAGGAACGGAATAGTACTGTGCATTGCATTGGTGATGGTATAGTATTGTATTAGCATATTCTGGAAGAGGAGAAAATGTTTGAAAGAGCAGGTAACCAAAGACTGCATGTTCCATAGAATCATTACAGTCAAAAGAAAGCATGGAATCAATCTCAGCTTCTTTATAAGCACCAATATCATGAAATAGTCCAAGCATAAAAATATTCTGTTTTTCTGTTGGGGATATCTCAGGTTTGTCTTCAAACATTTTCATAAGAATATAAGCCACACGTTCTCCGTGGCTGCTTAAACGAGGATCAACATGTTGGAATGTATGACAGATTAGATTAACAACATTAATAAGTGGTTCTTTCAATATATTCACCTCCATAAATTTAGTAAGTTAAAATAGCAAATATTATATATTATTATAGTAAATTTGAAACAATGTGTCAATAAAAGTCAATTGATATAAATTGTTAGAAAATGATTGAAGAAAATAGGAGTATGTACAGTTGCAGAGAAAAATAATGTATGTTACCATAACTTCAGAATAAAGGAAAGAGGCGAAATATGGTTGGTATTATAAATAATATAGGAAGTAAAATGGGAAATTTGCTGGCAGAGACAGAAAGTCAGAATATAGCCAGTTTAGAAGAACTGGAAAAAGTTGCAAAACCAGGTGTTTTGAAAGCTTATCTTGAGAGTCTCGTGCCTGGATTGCAGGGACTGGCGTTTCGCGTAGTAGTAGCTGTTATTATTTATTTTATTGGTGGAAAAATTATTAAGTGGATGCGGAAGATCATGCAAAAAGCCCTGGAACGCTCTAATGTGGATGAAGGGGTACGTCAGTTTTTGGATTCTTGTGCGAAAATAGCGCTTTATTTTATATTGGTAATTCTGGTGGTGAATCAGCTTGGAATTGAAACTACTTCTATCGTTGCAGTACTGGGGTCAGCGGGACTTGCGGTAGGTCTTGCTTTGCAGGGAAGTCTTTCTAATTTTGCAGGGGGCGTCCTGATTCTTCTATTTAAACCTTTTAAAGTAGGAGATTATATTGTTGAAGATACACATAAGAATGAAGGTACTGTTTCTGAAATTATGATTTTCTATACGAAGCTGACCACTGCTGATAATAGGGTAATTGTAATTCCAAATGGTATTTTAGCAAATGCAAGTCTTACTAATGTAACAAAGGAAGAGAAGCGCAGATTAAGTATATATGTGGGAATTTCTTATAAAGCAGATATTAAGGAAGCAAAGCAGGTGTTACAGGAGCTGTTGTCACAGGAGCCGGCACGTATACAGGAAGAAGAAGCCATTGTTTTTGTAGATTCATTGGGGGAAAGCAGTGTAAGGCTTGGGGGGCATATCTGGGTGAAATCAGAAGATTATTGGCCGGCAAAATGGCGGTTGACAGAATTATTAAAGGAACATCTTGAAAAAGCAGGGGTGGAAATTCCTTATAACCAGTTGACAGTGTCAATTATTGATGAAAAAAAATAGCACAAAAAGAAGTTTGTTTTCGTTGACATGTATAGTAAAATATGCTAATCTTAAAAACGTGGTAACTAAAAGCTACAGATATTTTTTACGTATTTAGGAGGAAGTGTTTTTATGCAACAGGGAACAGTAAAATGGTTTAATGCAAAGAAGGGTTACGGATTTATTTCTGATGAACAGGGAAATGAAGTATTTGTACATTTTTCCGCGTTAGTCATGGATGGATTCAAGGAATTAAAAGATGGGGATGCAGTGGCATTTGAAGTTGTAGACGGTGATAAAGGACCGCAGGCTTCTAATGTATCACGCATAGCTTAATTCCAGAGATTATTCAGATTAAAAGACGAACCAGAGGTTGCTCTTTCAGAGCAGCCTCTTTGCTTGTGTAAATAAAAATAGTATGAACTGAAGAGATATCATGCTATAATTGATTGATAAATGGAAAGAATAACCTTGAAACAAAATTTAATCATAAAAAAGGACGAAAAATATGAATTTAGAAAATTGCAAAGCGTATGAAATAATCAAAACAACACAGCTGGATGATATACAGTCGGGCGGGTATCTGCTGCGCCATAAAAAAAGTGGTGCTAAAATCAGTCTTATATCCAACGATGATGAGAATAAGGTGTTTTATATTGGATTTCGTACTCCATCCTTAGATAGTACTGGTGC
Organism: uncultured Eubacterium sp.; assembly: GCA_964620885.1. Classification (GTDB taxonomy): domain Bacteria; phylum Bacillota; class Clostridia; order Lachnospirales; family Lachnospiraceae; genus Petralouisia. The sequence continues at coordinate 7,999 of CAZUKR010000012.1, read as the reverse complement.
GGCTCATATTCTGGAACATTCTGTATTGTGTGGTTCTCAGAAATATCCTATAAAAGATCCCTTTGTAGAGCTGGTGAAAAGTTCTTTAAATACCTTTTTGAATGCAATGACTTATCCAGATAAGACAATTTATCCAGTGGCAAGCTGTAATGACAAGGATTTTCAAAATCTGATTGAAGTATATATGGATGCGGTATTCTATCCTAATATAGCAGAACGTAAGGAAATTTTCTGTCAGGAAGGCTGGCATTATGAAATGGAAAATATGGATGCACCCCTGACCATTAATGGTGTGGTGTACAATGAAATGAGAGGGGCATTTTCTTCACCAGAAGAGGTGTTAAGCAGAGAAATACTAAATACATTGTATCCCGATACCTCTTATTCCTTTGAATCAGGTGGTGATCCCGATGTGATTCCGTCACTATCGTATGAAAATTTCCTTGCATTCCATCAGAAGTATTATCATCCGGCCAATTCTTATATTTATTTATATGGTAATATGGACATGGAAGAAAAACTCAACTGGATAGATCAGGAATATCTGGGAAAATATGATGAAATAGAGGTAGATTCTCAGGTGAAATGGCAGGAGCCATTTAAAGAAGTAAAAGAAGTAAAAATACCATATAGTATTTCCAGCGGGGAAGGTTTGGAAGATAATACGTATCTTTCCTATAACATCAGTACCGGAACTATTCTGGATAAAGAATTATATGTGGCATTTGATATGTTAGATTATGCGTTGTTAAGTGCACCTGGGGCACCACTTAAGCAGGCATTGCTGGATGCAGGAATCGGCAAGGATATTATAGCATCTTTTGATAATTATACCCTTCAGCCAATGTTTTCTATTGTGGCAAAGAAAAGTAATATAGAGAAAAAAGAAGAATTCTTATCCATTATCCGGAATGTATTAGAAGAACAGGTGAAGAATGGAATTAATAAGAAGTCTCTTCTTGCGGGAATTAACAGCTTTGAATTCAAATATAGAGAAGCTGATTATGGACATTTTCCCAAAGGACTTTTGCTGGGAATAAAATGTCTGGATAGTTGGATTTATGATAATAACCAGCCGTTTCTTCATTTAGAAGAGCTGGAAGTGATTGAATTCCTTAAGAAGCAGGTGGAAACAGATTATTTTGAAAAACTGGTGCAGAAGTATCTGTTGGAGAACAGTCATGCGGCAGTTGTAATTGTAGAGCCTCAGTATGGATTAAACACCAAGAAGGATGAAGCTCTTGCTCACCAGCTGGAAACATATAAGGATTCTCTCAATGCAGAGGAAAAACAGGATATTATAGATTTTACCCATTACCTGAAGAAGTATCAGGAAGAACCTTCCGCACCGGAAGATTTGGATAAGATTCCAACCCTCACAAGAGAAGATATTAAAAAAGATGCAGAAAAGCTGTATATACGTGAAAAATATCTGGATAATACCTTAATGCTTTGTCATGATGTGGAAACCAATGGAATCATATATTTTAGCCTGATGTTTGATGTTGCAGATATTCCGGCAGAACTTATTCCGTATTTGGGATTGATGAAAGCTGTTTTGGGATACGTTGATACCGAGCACTATACATTCCCAGAACTTGCAAATGAAATCAATCTGCATACAGGAGGGATTTTTTCCAGCATTGGTTCCTATGCCCATGTAGAAAAGGATAGTATCAGTCTGAAGTATGAGATTAAGGTAAAAACCCTGTACAAAGAAATATCAAAAACAGTAGAGATTATACAAGAGATTCTCACCAGCAGTAATTATCAGCAGCAGGAACGCTTGTATGAAATACTGGCCCAGTTAAAATCCAGAATGCAGATGAATATGAGCAGTTCCGGACATTCTATTTCCGCAGTACGGGCAATGTCCTATATTTCTATGACAGGGAAATATTCAGACATGACAGAGGGAATTGAGTTTTATCAGTTAATAAAAGACTTGGAAGAAAACTTTGAAGAGAAGAAAGAACAGCTCAGCAATACCCTTGAATTACTGGCACAGCATATTTTCCGTGCAGATAATATTATGATAAGCGCTGGTGCTCAGCCGGAAGGTCTGGAATCTCTGGAAAATGAATTTCCTAAAATAAAGGAGATTCTTAATACCCAGCCTGTTGGGAAAAGGGAAGAACCACTGGTATTAGAAAAGAGGAACGAAGGATTTCTGGATGCATCACAGGTGCAGTATGTGTCAAGAGCCGGAAACTTTAAAAAGGCAGGATATAGCTATACGGGAGCCCTTAGAATATTGAAGGTTCTGTTAAGTTATGATTATCTTTGGATTAATGTCAGGGTAAAAGGCGGGGCCTATGGTTGTATGAGTGGATTTACCAGAAGGGGAGACAGCTACTTTTCTTCTTACCGGGATCCAAATTTGTCAAAAACAAATGAAATATATGAAGGAATTCCAGAGTATCTGAGAAACTTTACTGTAGAAGAGAAGGATATGACAAAATATATCATTGGGACTTTCAGTGATGTAGATAGTCCTTTAACACCTGCAGGGAAGACTGGAAGAAGTGCTACGGCATATCTGACAGGGATAACCTATGAAATGATTCAGAAGGAACGAAAAGAGATATTAAATGCGACCCAGAAGGATCTCAGAGAGCTTGCCGGAATTGTAGAGGCGGTATTAGAGGAAGATGCCCTTTGTGTCATTGGAAATGAAGAAAAACTAAAAGAGGAAAATAGATTATTCAAAGAATTGAAGAATCTTTATTAAGGAGAATTATATGAATCAAAATTTTAAATCAGGATTTGTAACGTTAATAGGAAGACCGAACGTGGGAAAATCTACATTAATGAACCGCTTAATTGGTCAGAAGATAGCTATTACATCCAATAAGCCCCAGACAACCAGAAACCGGATTCAGACAGTATATACCGATGAAGAAAAGGGACAGATTGTATTTCTGGATACGCCGGGAATCCATAAGGCAAAGAACAAGCTGGGAGAATATATGGTAAATGCCGCAGAGCGGACACTGAATGAGGTAGATGTAGTTCTCTGGCTTGTGGAGCCAAGCAATTTTATTGGTGCCGGGGAACAGCACATCCTTGAAAAACTGCAAAAGGTAAATACACCGGTGATTCTGGTAATCAATAAGACCGATATGGTGAAAAAAGAAGAAGTTCTTTCTTATATTGATACTTATCGGAAGAAATATGATTTTGCAGAAATTGTTCCTATGTCTGCACTGCGTGGAGATAATACAGAAATACTGATTGATTTGATTTTTAAATATTTCCAATATGGCCCGATGTTTTACGATGAAGACACCATTACGGATCAGCCGGAACGCCAGATTGTGGCAGAACTTGTCAGGGAAAAAGCACTGCATGCTCTGAATGAAGAAATTCCTCACGGAATAGCAGTGACCATTGAACGTATGAAGCAGCGTAAACAGGGAGGAATTATAGATATTGATGCAACGATTATCTGTGAACGTGATTCTCATAAAGGAATTATTATAGGGAAGGGCGGTGCCATGCTGAAAAAGATTGGCACCAATGCACGGTTTGAAATAGAGCGTCTTTTGGATAGTAAAGTAAATCTGAAACTCTGGGTAAAAGTGAAAAAGGACTGGAGAGACAGTGATTTTCTGATTAAGAATTTTGGGTATCGGGAAGACGAAAAACATTAATTTGCCATTTTTTATCTAGTATATCTCTCATGTTCAGGGACAACCTAATAGTACAGAATAAAGTACAAGGGGGAATCAACGTGATGGAACCGGAATGGATGAAATTTGAAAGTACAGGAAGCATTGGAGATTATCTAAGCTATAAAGGACATATGGATGATGTAGTGACATCGTCCGTAGAACAAGAAGGAAAGGGCAGGGGCGTAGTAGAAAATGGGGCATACCATAGTGCTGACGGGCATGGTGTTATCAGCAGTCCCGGTGGGCGAATACGATAAAAGAATAACGCTTCTGACCAGGGAAAGAGGAAAGATATCTGCATTTGCCAGAGGAGCAAGAAGACCTAATAGTCAGATAATGGCGGCAAGCAATCCTTTTTCCTTTGGGCAGTTTGAAGCCTATGAGGGACGCAGTTCCTATACTGTGGTAAAAGCAGATATTTCCAATTACTTCAGAGAACTTGCAGCAGATTTGGATGGAGCGTATTACGGATTCTATTTTCTGGAAATGGCAGATTATTATGCCCGTGAGAACGGGGATGAGATACATATGTTGAAGTTATTATATCAATCCTTGCGGGCACTGGAGAATAGCCATCTGGAAAAGCCTCTGGTGCGGCGGATTTTTGAATTGAAAGCAATGGTAATAAACGGAGAGTACCCAAATGTATTTTCTTGTTTAAAGTGTGGAACAAAAGAAGAGCTGAATCATTTTCATACCAGAAGCGGAGGTACTCTTTGCAACAATTGTGCAAAAGGAGTACCGTCATTTTTTATGGATGAATCAACTCTTTATACCATGCAGTATATCATTACTTCCAGTATAGAAAAGTTGTATACCTTTACCGTATCAGAGAAAGTGTTGTCTAATCTGGAGAAAATTATAAAGGAATATATGAAGTATTATATTGACCGTAAGTTCAATTCGCTTCAGGTATTAGAAGAAAATCAGGGGTTTGCTGCAGGGATTATGAAGGAAAAACTATGAGATAGCGGTTGCAATAAATTACTGAAAAGAGTATAATGTTTGAGATTCACGTTTAAGATTTTAGGAGGATTGTTATGAAGAAAATAATTTCCATCAGTCTGGTGGGGGTAATGATAGCCGGATTGTTGACAGCATGTGGAAAGTCTCTGGAAGCAGACTGCAATACTGTATATGTACAGAAAAAAGGAACTGTAATCGGAGCGGCCATTGAGAAAATGGATAAAGATTATTATGACGAAAAAGAATTGGATAAATTTATTGATGAAAAAGTAAAAGCATATCAGGAAAAACACGATAAGAATAGTGTTAAAGTAAGTGATTTTTCAGTAAAAGATGGTATTGCAAAACTTTTTATGAAATATACCGGATATGAAGAATATCAGGATTTTAATGATGTAACCTTATTCGCAGGAACAGTGCCCCAGGCATTAGCAGCAGGATATGATTTTGATACAGAATTTACCAAGGTGAAAGAAGGAAAAGCCTCAGGTGAAGCAAAAGGAAGTAAAGTTAAAGAGTCAGATTATAAAGTCGTGATTCTAAGTGAAAAAATAGATGTAAAGATAGATGGAACCATTAAGTATGTGTCATCTGATTATACCACTTTGAAATCCAGTGATACGGCATCCATTAAACTGCCGGAAGAGGTAGAAGATGGTGGAGAATTGTCTCTGGTATATATTGTATATGAATAAAAAGAGCAGAAAAGATAGAAAGAGGTAAAGTATGAAAAAGACAATGGAAAAGATTGTAGCATTAGCGAAAGCGAGAGGTTTTGTATATCCCGGCTCTGAAATATATGGTGGATTGGCAAATACCTGGGATTATGGAAATCTTGGTGTAGAATTAAAAAACAATGTGAAAAAGGCATGGTGGCAGAAATTCATTATGGAAAATCCATACAATGTGGGCGTGGACTGTGCTATTTTAATGAATCCTCAGACATGGGTTGCTTCGGGGCATCTGGGCGGATTCTCTGATCCATTGATGGATTGCAGGGAATGTCATGAACGTTTCCGTGCAGATAAGCTTATTGAGGACTATGCAGCAGAAAAGGAAATTGAGCTGGATGGTTCCGTAGATGGATGGAGTCAGGAAAAGATGTTGGCATTTATTAAAGATAATCAGATTCCATGTCCAACCTGCAAAAAGCATAACTTTACAGATATCCGTCAGTTCAACCTGATGTTTAAGACGTTTCAGGGTGTTACTGAAGATGCAAAAAATACGGTATATTTAAGACCGGAAACAGCACAGGGAATTTTTGTAAACTTTAAGAATGTACAGAGAACCTCACGTAAAAAGATTCCTTTTGGTATTGGACAGATTGGTAAATCCTTCCGTAATGAAATTACGCCAGGTAACTTTACATTCCGTACCAGAGAGTTTGAGCAGATGGAACTGGAATTTTTCTGTGAACCAGGAACTGATTTAGAATGGTTTACATATTGGAGAGGGTTTTGTATCGATTGGTTAAAGAGCCTTGGTATCAAGGATGATGAAATGCGTGCAAGAGATCATGACGCGAAAGAACTTTCCTTCTATAGTAAAGCAACCACAGATATTGAGTTCTTATTTCCATTCGGCTGGGGAGAACTCTGGGGAATAGCAGACCGTACTGATTACGATTTAAATCAGCATCAGGCTGGCTCTGGACAAGATATGAGCTATTTTGATGATGAGAAGAAAGAAAAGTATATTCCGTATGTAATTGAGCCATCTCTGGGAACTGACCGTATGGTTCTGGCATTCCTTTGTGCGGCTTATGATGAAGAAGAGCTGGAAGGCGGAGATATGCGTACCGTACTACGTTTTCATCCGGCACTGGCACCAGTGAAAATAGGTATACTTCCATTGTCAAAGAAATTAAATGAAGGTGCAGAAAAAGTGTTTGCTCAGTTATCAAAGAAATATAACTGCGAATTTGACGATAGAGGAAATATTGGAAAGCGTTACAGGAGACAGGATGAAATTGGAACACCATTCTGTATTACTTACGACTTTGATTCAGAAGAGGATTTAGCGGTAACAGTGCGTGACCGTGATACCATGGAACAGGAAAGAATTAAAATTGAAGATTTAGATGCTTACTTTGCAAAGAAATTTGAATTTTAAGCATCAGAAAATAAAAGAGTATCCTATCAAATAGAGTAGGATACTCTTTGTTTTATGAGTTTGGGACCCGCAAAACATGAGAAAGTAGCCCGAATAGGGCGGATTTCGAATGTTTTTAGGGTGCTGAGTGCCTGTGACACTCGTTTAGCACGGACCGAAGCGGAGCGAAGATGCGTGAGCACTAAGTGCGAAGCAATCCGTAGGTACCTGTGGCAAAGAAAAGACCTTGTTATATCGCTGATTTTACAAGCCATTTGGAGATAATAAAGGATTAAATACCGAAAAATGAAAAAGACTAAATATGGTAGCTTCGCTGTAAAAAACATCTAAATGGGACGTTTTTTTGCCAAAAGTGACAAAAAATTCACAAAAATAGTATTGCTATTATTATGAAATATGGTAAAATATATAATGTGCAAAGCACTTCATTGGTTTATTTGTGAAATAAGCCAAAGTAAATTTTAGGAGGAATTTTCAAATGGCAAACAAGTGGGTATATTTATTTACAGAAGGCAATACGGGCATGCGTGAACTTCTTGGAGGAAAAGGTGCTAACTTAGCAGAAATGACGAACTTAAATCTGCCGGTACCTCAGGGTTTCACAATTACAACAGAAGCATGTACACAGTATTATGAAGATGGAAAAAAGATTAATGATGAGATTATGGGACAGATTATGGAACACATTGAGAAAATGGAATCCATAACTGGTAAAAAATTTGGGGATAAAGAGAATCCATTATTAGTATCAGTACGTTCAGGGTCCAGAGCTTCTATGCCTGGTATGATGGATACTATTTTAAATCTTGGTTTAAATGATGAAGTAGTAGAAGTATTATCTAACAAGTCCGGTAATCCTCGTTGGGCTTGGGATTGTTATAGAAGATTTATTCAGATGTATTCTGACGTAGTTATGGAAGTTGGTAAAAAATACTTTGAAGAATTAATCGATAAAATGAAAGAAGAAAAAGGAATAACAGAAGACGTTGATCTGACAGCAGAGGATTTAAAGGTACTGGCAGAACAGTTCAAAGGAGAATATAAAGAAAAAATTGGCGAAGAATTCCCGGCAGATCCCAAAGATCAGTTAATGGGTGCAATTAAAGCAGTATTCCGTTCTTGGGATAATCCACGTGCTAACGTATATCGTCGTGATAATGATATTCCATATTCATGGGGAACCGCTGTTAATGTACAGATGATGGTATTTGGTAACATGGGTGATACGTCAGGAACAGGTGTTG
>CAZUKR010000011.1:40288-43284 GCA_964620885.1 uncultured Eubacterium sp. | reverse complement strand
AATATAATAGGGTAGGAGGAAGAAAATGTCGTATTTCGTATATGCTAAGTGGAATTTGTTCTGTATATATAAAAGAAGGTTTTTGAATACACATTTTGTAAAAAAAGTAAATCCATCGTTTGCAAAGGTGTTATGGTTTTTATTTTTAATAATTCAATTGTTAGTAAGCTATTCTGTAGCTAGCAGCATTTTTACAATGTCAGATATGGATTTGCTTAGAATAAAAAGTTTCAATATCGGTAAGATTTTGAATAATGTGCAATTAGTTCAATTTATATTTGCAATATATATATTCGTTACATCAACAATGATTTCGGTACAGGTTGGAATATTTGTACTTACTGACAAAGATGAAGAATGGCTTAGTGCAAATTATGGTTTAGAACATAGCAGGCTGAAGTTAATTAAAATTGTTAATTACGTAATATACAACAGTAAAGAGTTAATAATATTTGTATTACCGATAGCAATTGTGTGTTTGAAGCACTGGGAAACACTGGATACTCAGCATTTCTTTAATCTAATGATACTTCTGATAATTGTAGTAGAAACTAGAATATTAGGTGCAATATTATTTTGTGTATATAAAGCAATCATTCGTTCTCAGAACAAAAGAAAAGTAGCTGTGATAACTTTTATGAGAAACATAGCGTTGTTTATTTTAGCCCTCTATATAGGTACTAATTTTTCAGAGTGGATTGATAAATTTCCAATTGTACATAAAGTTGTTGATGGGAAAGTCGTAGAATTATGGCTTGATGATGGTGCGAAGATTGTATTTGATTTGTTCAGGCAATATGAAGAAGCTTTTATAGTAGGAAGCAAATATTTCGTTGAATTTATATTACTATCTTTCTTAAGCATACAAGTCATTATGTTGTTATGTTGTAAACTCTTTATTGGTACAGAAAGAAAGCATGAAAACTATAATGGTGGCAGGCAGCTGCTTTTGAGACATCTGTGCAAAAATGATATGTATTTAAAAGCTGTCTTGTTCAATAAGAATAGAATATATAATATTAACTATCTCCTAGAAAGTATTATGTTTTGGACTGTAACTGGTTTTTTTTCTGGAGTAATGATGCAAATTCATCAGGAGAAAATGCTATATTTTCTATGTACGTCATGTGCATTATATTTTAGCGTGTTTATGGCTAGTGCCAATTTTAGGAAGAATATTCTGATATATGCCTTAGATGGAGAAGGAAAAAAAGTTAACTATTGGTTGGGTAATATACCCAAATTATATTTTAAAAAGTTGAAGATTTGGACTATAAATATGACCTGCGTATCTTTATGCGAATATGCTCTGTTATATATATGTCTTAGAAGATGGGAACTAACACTTTTTTGCGTTATACAGATAGTATACTGTATATTTTTGTTCTTCATTCTCAGTATTCCAGGCATTATGTTTCCGTATTATGGATATTCCAATATTAGTGAGTTGGAAGAGTATGCAGATAGAAAAAAGGTCAGTGAAATTATTGAGCCAATATTGGTGATAGGACTAAATAGTCTGATTGTAATTCCGGTTGCAATGTATATAAGTGAGCACATTGGGTATGAAACATATGTAATCGTACAGTTTATAGTTATTCCGATTTTGATGTACATTACAATGGGTATTATGATTGGTGGAATAAACAAAATTATTGATGGGAAAGAATACTTAGATAAAATTTATAAGAGGTGATTGAAATGAGCAATCTAATTAAGGTTGATAACATTAGTTTATCAATAGATGATAAAAATATTTTGAAAAATGTAAAATGTCAATTTGAGTCCGGAAGAATTGTTGTTATGCTTGGTCCAAATGGTAGTGGTAAAACAACTTTTCTAAAATGCATTAAAGGCTTATATCAATATGATACTGGAAAAATTATGAAAGACGGAAAAGAAACAAGTTCCCTGGAGAATTCGGTTATGGTTTTCGATGAACCTGTTTTATATGAGGAGCTGACTGGTAGAGAGCATATTAAGTTCGTATATGAGTTATGCAACAGTAAGGCTAAAATAAGTAGTGGAGAAATTAAGAATCTAATAGATATACTTGAATTAAATGATTATATGGATAAGTTGATTTCAACCTATTCGTTGGGAACCAAAAAGAAGATACAATTCTTGTGCGCCTTGGTTGGAAAACCTGAAATATTATTGATGGATGAGTATATTTCAGGTTTGGATCCACAAGTTTTATATGTAGTAAAAAAAGTAATGAGAGAATATGTTGAACAAAATAATTTTATATTTTTGTCAACACATATGCTGGATATGGCAGAAAAATTTTGTGATGATGTGATTTTGATAAGTGATGGAAAAATAATAAGTAATGGAGTAGTAAGTGTAACAGAGATATTAAAAAAGCACAGTAGTTTGGAAGAATATTATATTAGCATGACCAATACGAAAAAATGAAGTCATTTTCTTTTAAAAATATATTATCAATACAGGTATCAGTTCGCGAAATGTTGATTTTACGAACTGACGGGCATACTAAAATATTAACATAATTCTTCTGAATCCAGGATTACAGTAAATGGTCCATCATTCAATAAAGAAATCTTCATATCGGCTCCGAACTCCCCTGTTTCCACAACAGGGATTTCCTTACGGCAGGCATCTATAATGTATTCATAAAGATTGTTAGCAAGCTCCGGATTACCGGATTTTATAAAAGATGGACGATTGCCTTTTTTACAGTCAGCATATAGAGTAAATTGAGAAACAAGTAATAATTCACCATTCACATCCTTTAAGGCAAGATTCGTCTTGCCATTTTCATCTTCAAAGATACGAAGGCCGATTAATTTTTTTATCATTTTATCTGCAATATTCTCATTATCTTCTTCACTGACACCAATCAGTACAAGAAAACCCTTGTTTATAGATCCAATTATATTATGTTCAACTTCCACAGAAGCGTTACTTACCCGTTGGATAACAAATTTCATAGCCGTTTTCTCCTTTTTATCAACAAAGTTTACATAATATAA
>CAZUKR010000011.1:0-40188 GCA_964620885.1 uncultured Eubacterium sp. | reverse complement strand
AATAACTGCTTTTATATGAACAAAACCTCGACTCCTTATGAATTTCTATAACAAAGCAAAATGGGCACTCTTAAAAATATCGTTCAATAGACATAGGCAAAAAGGGTGTCCGGCGGGGTCAAACATAACTCTCCAACTATCAGAAAATTGCTCATCCGCAATTGTTGCTCCGCAATGGATTGCATATTCAACTGCTTTTTCTAAATCATTAACAGCAAAGTCTAGATGTGCCATTTGCTGTTGAGCTTCAGGCTCTTCTGGCCACACAGGTGGTTTATACTCTGGATTCCGTTGAAACAATATACCAGGATACGCCCCCTGGCCCATTCCCGGAGCACATACACATGCCCATTCTTCATCATGAAAAGCTATTTCCCACTTGAGTAACGCTGCATAGAATTTTGCTAATTTATGCGCGTCTTTACAATCCAACGTAAATGAGTACATTTTGATTTTCAGTTCATCATCCATAACGCCAACACCTCCTAATATAAATATTAATTTTCTTTATTATACTACACAGAAAGAAAAAAACAAAGCTTTGTCTACCCACTGAAACACAGTGAATTTCAGTGAGTAGACAAGTTATTTTATTTCTTCTGAAAAATATGGAATCATAAGATGTTCACCGGAATGAATAGCATCATCTCCCAGATGATTTAATTCTTTTATTTCACTAACATATTCCTGAATACTTCCATATTCCGATGTCATGTATTGTTCCGCAATTGTCCAAAGGGTATCACCCTTCCCAATTTCAATGCTGGTATAATATTTGTCACTTTGTGCGGCCTTGATACGGCTGGAAGCTGAAATACTGCTTCCTATTAATACGCATATCAGGATTGTAATTGCAGTAATCAGGGCCAGAACAATATTGCGATGCTCCTCTGTATAAGTTTTCAAAGAAACAGTATTTTTTCCGTAATTCATAATAAATTCCTCCTCTTGTACATATTCTAAAAAAGAACATTTGTTTCGAACGTTTGTTTAGCTGAATAATAACACGTGAACAAACGTTTGTCAATGTTTTTCTCGAACAAATTTTCGGAATATGTGTTTGCATTTTAAGATGAGGTATGATATGATATTTTCAGGATAAAAAATTGTGTTCTATATGCACATTTAGAATAGGTTCAGGAGGTATGAGTATGTCATACGGTAAGATTAGTGATAAGCAAAGAGAGATTCTGGAATATATCAAAAGCGAGATTTTGAATAAGGGGTATCCGCCAGCGGTACGTGATATTTGTGAGGCAGTTCATTTAAAGTCCACTTCTTCTGTCCACTCTCATCTGGAAACTTTAGAGAAAAATGGCTATATACGGCGTGACCCGACTAAGCCGAGAGCAATTGAGATTATTGATGATAACTTTAACCTTGTAAGACGTGAGGTTGTAAATGTTCCTCTGGTTGGCCGTGTAGCGGCCGGAGAACCGCTGCTTGCAGTTGAGAATGTAGAATCCTACTTTCCTATTCCAGCGGAGCTTATGCCTAATGTAGACACCTTTATGTTAAAGGTAAAAGGGGAAAGTATGATCAATGCTGGTATTTTTGATGGTGACAATATTCTGGTACAATGTCAGAATACAGCCCAGAATGGTGATATGGTAGTAGCTCTTGTAGAGGACTCTGCTACTGTAAAAACCTTTTATATGGAAGATGGTCATTACCGTTTACAGCCGGAAAATGATACCATGGATCCCATTATTGTAGAAGAATGTAATGTTTTAGGAAAAGTATTTGGTGTGTTTCGTTTCTTTTCCTAAGGAATAAAGAAACAGCCGGAACGTTTAATGTTCCGGCTGTTTCTCTTATATTAATATAAAAACGCTCCGGTGGGATGTTTTTATAATTCGTCCAATTCCATTCTTTTTCCATCTGTCCAGATTCGTTCTAAATTATAGAAAAGACGGTCTTCTTTAGAAAATACATGAACAATAATATCTGCATAATCCATCAAAATCCAGGTGGAATTGCGATTTCCTTCAATCTGTTTTGCAGTATGCCCTAACTTATTCAGCTCTTCATCTACAGCATCTACCATAGCCTGAAGCTGGTTTTCATTAGAACCATTTGCGATTATGAAGTAATCCGCCAATGGTGAAATTTCACTAATATCAATAATACGAATATCTTCTGCTTTTTTCTCGCTTAATGCGTTGCAGGCAGCTTTTGCCATTTCACGTGAAATATCCATGTTTTTAGTCTCCTTTTGTGGTTTGATTATTTCTTATGAAAATAATCATATGTCTCTGCAGTAAGGGGATCGATCTCGCCTCCCTTTTTCTGAAGATGGTTTAAGGTATCACTTAAAATTTGTTTTATAGCTTCATCCAGATTTTCAAAAGAAAGTCTGCGTATTTTGGCAAGATTAGGAGCCTGCTTACGGTTCGGCTCAATATAATCTGCAATATAAATTATTTTATCTAGTGTATTCATCCCTGGTTCACCTGTAGTATGAACCTGTATAGCATGGAGAATGTCCTTATCTTTAATACCGTAAATCTCTCTGGCAAAATAGGCACCAAGCTTTGCATGCAGTAAAAATGGGCTCTGCTCTTCTGCCGTTGAAACAGGAATCTGGTGTTTTCTGCACAAGGAAAGCTTCTTTGGATTTGGAATACATTTTGCACAATCATGCAACAGTCCGGCATACAGTGCCTGTTCTATATCTGTGCCATATGCCATGGCAAGAGAAGCAGCAGTATACATAACCCCCAACGTATGGGTATAACGTTCTGCATCCAGTTCTTTTTTAAGCTTTTTTTCAATTTCTCTGCGTTTCAGATAAATCACTTCTTTCTTCGGTGCAATATAGCTGTTTCATTTTTATATAAGCTTCCACTTCTTTCGGTATCAGATATCGAACCGTTTCACTTTGGCTTAAGCGGCTGCGTATTCCCCTAGAGGAAACATCAACCCATGGGGCATTCAGAGGGTATATGCTGCAGTTGTATTTCTCATTCAGATAGTTAATCTGATTCAGGAATTCTGTTTGCCGTTCGTGTTCCCGGCAGGCGGCCAGAATATTGCAGGCAGAAAAAATCTGCTCAACTTCTCGCCAACCCTCTAAGTCAAATAAAGAATCTGCCCCCAGAATAAAATAGAGCTCTGCTTCTGGATATGTTTCTTTCAACTTCTGCAAAGTAATATAGGTATAACTGATATCATCAGAATTTACTTCTGTTAAATCCAGCTGAAAGAAAGGATTGTCTTCAATGGCCAGAGTCACCATATCACAGCGCATAGATGCATCTACAATATTCTGCTTCGTCTTGTGCGGAGAATGTCCGTTTGGAATAAACAGGACACAGTCTAGTTGAAACTGTTCCCTGGCAGTTTCCGCAATAATCAGATGCCCATTGTGAATGGGGTTGAAGGTTCCGCCCATAATACCTATTTTTCGTAAATGTTCCCGTTCCATGATTACACTTCCATTCCGTTGTATTATTGTGGCAGCTGAATCTTAGGATTTTTCTTTGCCGGACGATACAATACAATTTTTTTACCAATTACATGTACTACCAGAGAATGTGTACGTTCTGCCAGTGTTTGTGCAATTTCTTTTGGATCATCAAAGCAGTTTTTTAAAACAGAAATTTTTATGAGTTCTCTTTTTTCCAATGCTTCATCGATTCCGACAGCTATTTCCGGAGAAATGCTGGCTTTTCCAACCTGAAAAATAGGGTTCAGGTTATTTGCAAGGCTTTTAAGATAAGCACGCTGTTTGCTGGTTATATCCATATGTGTTCCTTTCTGGATGAAAAATCCTTATATATTATTTATAGTAGTCAAATTCAAGACCGTACATACGAACGGTATCGCCTTCTGTAATGCCTGCATCTTCCAAATCCTGTAAGATACCCTGCTCACGCAGGAATTTCTGGAAGAACAAAAAACCTTTTTCTGATTCAATATTGGTATATCCCAGCATTTTTTCAATCTTTGGTCCTTCTACTACATATACATTATCTTTTTTGTTATGCTCAACAGTATATGCTTCATCTTGGAACAATGTCGTTTCAGGGAAGAATTCCTGTTCGTATACAATTGGAGTATCATCTACGGTAGACAGTAGTTCATTTACGTGATAAAGCAGCTCTTTTAAACCTTGACCGCTGACTGCGGAGATAGGGTAAACCTTAATTCCCTTTGGCTCAAATTCTGCCTTTAAGGCAGGCAGAGAACTTTCCGCCTCATCAAAAATAGCATCTATTTTATTTGCAGCAATTACCTGGGGTTTTTTGATTAATTCTGGATTATAAGATTCCAGTTCTTTATTAATCGCATAAATATCGGCAATCGGATCACGGCCTTCTACAGAGGCAGCATCCACCATATGAATCATAACTTTAGTACGTTCAATATGCTTTAAAAATGCATGTCCAAGACCAACGCCTTCAGAAGCCCCTTCGATTAATCCCGGAATATCTGCAATTACAAATCCACTGGTACCATCTAAGTCCACCACACCAAGATTTGGATTTAAGGTTGTAAAATGGTAATTGGCAATCTTAGGACGGGCATTGGTAACACGAGATAACAAGGTGGATTTTCCTACATTAGGGAATCCAACCAATCCAACATCTGCAATCACCTTTAATTCCAGACGGACTTCCAGTTCGATTCCTGATTTTCCAGGCTGGGCATATTTTGGTGCCTGCATGGTAGAGGTTGCAAAATTCTGGTTTCCAAGACCTCCTCTTCCACCGAATAGAATCGTCTGTCTGGTATTTTCCCCTGACATGTCTGCGATTACTTTATCGGTAGCGGCATCCTTTATAATTGTTCCCGCAGGAACCGGCACAATTATATCTTCACCATTTTTTCCATGGCAGTTTCGTTTTCCGCCATCTTCCCCATTTTGTGCCGCATACTTGCGTTTATGACGAAAGTTGCTCAGAGTATTCATTCCTTCATCTATTAGAAAAATTAAATCTCCGCCTTTTCCGCCGTCACCGCCGTCGGGACCGCCATTAGGTACATATTTTTCTCGACGGAAGGAGACATGTCCGTTTCCGCCATTTCCTGATTTTATAATAATTTTTGCACTATCTGCAAACATTTTTTTCCACCTCAATTAAAAGAATAGACTCGGCTTATACAGTCGAGTCTATCAATCCTATTATTCATTGCTTGCTACTGGATATACGGAAGCTTTTTTCTTATCTCTTCCTTTTCTTTCAAATCTCAGAACACCGTCAACTTTAGCGAATAATGTATCATCTCCACCTATTCCAACATTCACACCTGGGTGAATCTTAGTCCCACGCTGTCTGTATAAAATATTTCCAGCTTTTACAAACTGTCCATCAGCTCTTTTCGCACCTAATCTCTTAGATTCGGAATCTCTACCGTTTCTGGTAGAACCAACTCCTTTTTTATGAGCGAAAAATTGAAGGTTCATATTTAACATTTCTTACACCTCCTTGAATATAAGCGTCATATATTCATTTCCGTAATTATTTTGTATTCCTTGTAAACCTAAAACCATTGATTGAATCAATAATACTGCTTCTTTTGAGTGATTTTCCTTTAAAGAAAAATCAATTAGACCGCTTTCTTGATCTGTTACAATATCAAACTCATCTGAAACAAGCTGTTCCACTGAATTTATGGTATTGATAACTAATACAGAAACTGCAGCGCAGACAATATCTTCACCTGGTTCACCGTATTCAGCATGTCCAATACAATTAAATGCAGTATATTCATGATTATGATTTTCATAAATCGTTATATGAATCATAACAATTCCTATCGATTATCCATTAATCTTTTCGATCTTCACTTTGGTGAAGGACTGTCTGTGTCCATTCTTTTTGTGATAACCGGTTTTTCTTTTGTATTTGTAAACGATAACTTTCTTACCTCTACCGTTTTCAACTACAGAAGCTTCTACAGTTGCGTTTGCTGCATCAGCTCCAACTTTTAAAGAACCGTTGTTCACTGCTACTACATCGTCAAAAGTAACTTTCTCACCAGCTTCAACACCAAGCTTTTCAATGGTAATGATATCGCCTTCGGATACTTTGTACTGTTTACCACCTGTTGCTATAATTGCGTACATATGGCACCTCCTATTATCATTACTCGCCAGTTACGGTACTGCATAAAAACATACAGACTTAAAACCTCACTGCGCGGCATACTCATATATAATAGCATGGTGAATTCTGCGCGTCAAGCATTTTTTCTTGTTTTTCCCTACATTTGATGGCGTACAATCTTGTATTCATCATCATTCTGGTAATAGGGACACTCACGGAAGTTATTTGTCATAAACTTTGCCATTTCATCCTCATCCAGATTCACCAGACAAGTATAGCATTCATAATCCTCGTCATAAACATAGTTTGCACAACAATCACAATTTGATACATTTCCCATTACTTATCCTCCCAAATATTAAGAAAGCTGTTCCGCCAGAGATTTTCGAATCTTTTTTCTAGTAAGCTCTACCAGATTCAGGCGGGTCATATCTACAACCTGAACCGGAACGCTGTCTTCTTTTACAAACTGCCTTAACTGAAACATCAGCTCAGCCTTAGCCTTTTGTTCTTTCATATCAATAAAATCAATAATCACAATCCCGGAAATATTCCTCAGCCTCAGTTGATGGGCAATTTCTTTTGCTGCTTCAAGGTTTATCTTAAGGTAATGCTCCTGAACGTTTTTACGGGCAATGCTTTTACCGGAATTTACATCAATTACAGTCAGGGCTTCTGTAGGTTCAATAATCAAATAACCGCCGGATTTCATCCAGACTCTTTCTTGAAGTGCTTCCTGGAGTCTTGCGTCAAGGCTGTAAAGACTGTTAAGGCTTAAGAGCTTATCTTCATAAAAGGTAACATCCACGCCTTCTGCCTGTATCTGTTCCAATAGTTCAGGATCATCTGTAATAATCTCTTCAAGCTCTGCACTATGAACATTTTTCACTGCTGTTAAAAATTCAGGTGAACTTTTCTTTAAACAGGAAAAGCAGGTTCTATGAACTGCATTCTGGGTAAGCTGTAAGTATTCCATCTTTAATGCTTCGTATTCTTCCAGAAGTTCAGAAACTTCAGCCTGGGCCCCATTGGTACGCACCACAAGGCCAAACTTATCGTTCTTAAAGGGAAGAAACAGTTCTTTCAGGCGTTCCCTTTCTTCAGAAGGAAGCTTACGTGAAATACCAAGAGAGGTATTTTCAGTGGTAAGAAGCAGATATTTCCCACTAAAGGTCAGGTTGGTGGATACTTTGGGTGGCTTTGTCTTTATATTTTCTTTCACCACCTGCACTACCACCTCATCTCCCTGTACCATCCGGGGGCTGTTTATCTTTTTTACATACAATGGATTTTTACATTCATCCAGAGAATAGTAGGCAGGTGTTCCCGGTGCTATTTCTATAAATGCTGCATTTAGGTTTTTTACAATGTCTTTTACCCTGCCAACATAAATATTATTCAAGATACTTTTTTGTTCCACAGGTTCCAGATTAACCTCAAGAAGCTGCTTTCCTGAATAAAGGGCTGTTGCGATATAGGTCTGCTGGTTTCGGGTAAGTCTGGTAATCAATAATTTGTTTTCCATAATTATAAAATATCTTCTCCTAATTCACCAAGGGTAAAAAAGTCTGGAAAGGTTTTGCCGTTTTCCTGATATTCCTGCTTCATAAGTTCCAGATGTTTCCCGTATGCTTCCCGTTCTTTTTCACCTTTTACTGGAATTTCACCAGAAGAAGCATAAACTTCAAGTCGGTGTATCTGAAATGCCAGTGGTTCGTAGTCAAGGTTGCAGAAGCGGTAAAATGCTTCTAAGACTAGTTCAGGTTTAATGTTCGTGCTGCTTCCGGTGCACACTTTTAAGAAAAATGCGGCGCCAGGAGCTGACGGCATATCCGGATTTTTTACGTTAAGGGAACTTAAAGCTTCTTTATCTTCAAGGCTTACAGCCTTCATGTCATAGATTAAGGGCTTTAAGTCCATGACAGTTTCACTCTTTTTCGTTTTTTTGGTAATCAAAATTTCCTGCTGTGCATAGAATGCCTGAATTCTTTCCGTCAACTCTTCTACGGTAAAAGGATTCACATAGTTGTCCTTGATGAAGAGAAGGTAATCCGCAGCAGCAACCAGTGCCATTGAGGTTTTTGCCATATCCGGAAGTTTTTTATATTCCAGTATGGAAATTCCTTCTACCATTACATTATTTAACGCATCTATAGCATCTTTGCTGGAACAGGAACTATTCACTTCAATATCAAGATATTCTCCGTCACTGGTGGTTCCAACTCCCAGAGGAGCAGCAAAGGACATAATCTGATGGGGGCTGAATCCGCCCGAATAGGCAATATCAATATCTGCCCGGCGCATGCATTTTTGAAAATACCGCATGATGTCCAGATGTCCGATAAACTTCATGACACCATATTTTTGAAATTTAATTCTGATGTTCAAGACAGATACCTCCTTCAAATTTTGCGGCTCCGCATCCATTACACTCCATCCGGCAGTTTGGAGTCACAGTTTCTTGTTCTGCACGTTCCCATTCCTTTTTCAGGAAGGATTTTGTAACACCGCAGTCAATAAAATCCCAAGGAAGGATCTCGTCCATGCTTCTGGTGCGCAGATTATAAAAGTCAATAGAAACTCCACATTCCTGGAAGGCTTCCATCCATTTTTCATTATCGAAAAACTCACTCCATGAGTCAAAGAGACAGCCTTTTTCATAGGCTTTCAGGATAACCTGTCCCACTCTGCGGTCACCTCTTGCAAATACGCCTTCTAAAACCGTTACATCAGCTTCATGCCAGTTATACTTTAAACTCTTCTTGTTTAACTGTTCTTTCAGTTCCATATTTACAATCTTTGCACGACGGAGATATTCATTCCTATCATACATGGGAGCCCATTGGAAAGGGGTAAAGGGTTTGGGGACAAAGAAAGATGTACTAATGGTAATCTGACATTTTCCATTCCGCTGATCCTTTGGAATCTCATAATAACGTCTTGCAATTTTTTCAGCCAGACGTGGAATTTCTTTCATATCTTCTTCTGTTTCGGTGGGAAGCCCCAGCATAAAGTATAGTTTTACCTTCTGCCAGCCTCCATCAAAGGCTAGACCTGCACCATTTAGAATGACTTCTTCTGTCAATCCTTTGTTAATAACATCTCTAAGACGCTGTGAACCTGCTTCCGGTGCAAAGGTCAGACTGCTTTTACGGATATCCTGCACCTTGCTCATAACATCCAAGGAAAACGCATCAATACGCAGAGAGGGCAGAGAAATGTTTACACCATTTTCTTTTTCTTCCATTAGATAGTCGATAAGCTCTGGTAACTGACTGTAGTCGCTGGAACTTAAAGAGCTTAAAGAAATCTCTTCATGACCGGTACTTTTCAGCATATCACGGGCACATTCTTTCAGCATATTGACATCACGTTCCCGTACCGGACGGTAAACCATACCCGCCTGACAGAAACGGCATCCCCGGATACACCCACGCTGAATCTCCAGTACCACACGATCCTGAGTGGCCTTAATAAAGGGAACAAGGGGTTTATGTGGATAGGTGGTATCTGTAACATTCATTTCAATTTCTTTTCTTACCGTTGCCGGGACATCTTCATATTTTGGCTGAAAAGAAGAAATAGTTCCATCTTCATGATAAGCAACTTCATATAGAGACGGTACATAGATTCCCGGCAGTTTGGAAGCAGCACGGAGAAAATCCTGACGGCTCTGCCCCTGCTCCTTTATGGAGTTATAAAGGTGAAACAAATCATCATAACGTGTTTCCCCCTCTCCAATATAGAATAAATCAAAGAAATCTGCCAAGGGCTCCGGATTATAGGTACAAGGACCGCCGCCGATTACCAGCGGGTGTTCCTCTGTTCGCTCACAAGCCATAAGGGGGATGTGGCTTAAATCCAATATCTGAAGGATATTGGTATAACACATTTCATACTGTATGGTAATGCCCAGAAAATCCATTTCTTTTACCGGAGATTGGGTTTCCAGCGTAAACAAAGGGATATCCTGTTCCTTCATAATTTTGTGAAGGTCAGCCCATGGAGAATAGACACGTTCACAATAAACGTCCTTCCGTGCGTTGAACATATCATATAAAATCTGTATTCCAAGGTGGGACATCCCTATTTCATATACGTCCGGAAAGCACATGGCAAAACGGATGGATACATCCTGTGGATTTTTCTTTATCATATTTACTTCATTGCCGATATAGCGCGCAGGCTTATCAATAGACAATAAAATTTCATCGGATAATGCAATCTGATTCATAAATTGCTCCTTGTCTCTTCTATTTGCGTCTGATTTTACGCATACTAGTTTATAGCATAGCATATTTTTTCTTGATTGTATATATTACGGTTGTGAAGTTTCAGCCGTTTTCATGATTTCGTCAATGGGAAGAGGATTCCATTCTATCTGTGAAAAAACCTCCTGAGTAGAATAATCCTGATATGTAATTTTCTCCTTATCGCAATAGACAAATGCAGCAAAAATAAGAACTGCTATTATTGTGCGAATGCCTATTGTGGAGGAGGCAGGTTCTTCTTCCGTCTGTTCCGGCATTGTGCCATAAGAAGAATAGTGACTGACAGGGGTTGAATTTTCGGTCTTAAAGGAGGAACGTATCTGGTCGACGTAGGCTCTGCGCTCTTCCACTGTCTGTTGAAGCGGTTTTTCCATAAGAAACTCCTTTTATCTTATCTCTATATTTTAGTACAAAAGGTATAAAAAAATGCATGAAAAAGGGGGTTATCGGAAAATTGGCTTTATTTCCCGATAACCCCTTTTTAACAACTTAGCGCTGACTTAATTCTTCTACAATATCTTCCCAGGTAACCCCTTTTTCGACCATAAGCACCATAGTATGATATAGGAAATCTGAGATTTCGTATTTGATTTCTTCCGGTTCCGGATTCTTTGCAGCAATTACAATTTCTGTTGCCTCTTCTCCTACCTTCTTGAGAATCTTGTCAATCCCCTTATCAAACAGATAATTGGTATAGGAGCCTTCCTTTGGGTTCACCTTTCGATCTGCAATTACATTATAGACTTCTTTAAATACTTCCAATGGATTCTTGCTGGAGTAATCCTTTTTTACCAATTGAGTATAGAAACAGGAAGTATTTCCTGTGTGGCATGCAGCTCCTACCTGGGATACTTTAGCAAGAATGGTGTCTTTGTCGCAATCCAGAGCAAGAGATTTTACATATTGGTAATGACCGGAGGTAACGCCCTTTGTCCACAGTTCCTGACGGCTTCTGCTGTAATAGGTCATTTTTCCAAGGGCAATGGTGGTATCAAAGGATTCCTCATTCATATAGGCCATCATCAGAACTTCTGATGTCTGATAATCCTGAACAATAACAGGAATCAAACCTTCGTGATTCAACTTGAAATCAGCCCAGCTTATGGCTGATTCGAATTTCTGAGTTTCTACCCCTTCCATAGCAAGAAGCATTTTTACCCTCATTACATCTGTTTTGGGATCACTGATATAGGCACCACCCATCCCCATAACGGCATCTTTTTTCAAAATATCAGCCCAGTGGCTGGTATCATATTCTTTTGTAATAACACTAAAGGGCAAATCTGTCAGATTGATAAGTGCATCTACAATGTGTTCATCCAATGCCACCAGTTTATGTACATAGCGCGCAATATGTTCTTTGTGCTTAAAAAGGATGTCCACTGTTTCCAGAGAAATTAATATCTTTTCCTTTCCGAAACGCTGTGCACCTTCTTCTGCAAGCTGTGGAGTTTCATATTTCGTACTGTTTAGTATAACGCCCTTACAGCCAGCATAGAGAATTTTTTTTATGTCTTCCAGACGATTTATATTTCCGCCGCCGTAAACAGGTATTTCTACAATCCGGCATAATTCTTTAATGGCGTGAAGATTCAAATCGTGCTCCATATCATCTTTGGATAAATCAAATACATATAATTTATCAACACCACTGTCATTATACAGTTTTGCGAGATATTTAAAATCTCCCATATGTTCTAAATTTGTGGGGGCTTTTACTGCGACTCCGTCTTTCAAATACAAAGTGGCAATCAGATTCTTATGTTCCATGCTATTCACCTATAAACTACCTTTCGTTGACATGATATCTGTAATTCTGGGATCTGTCAGAGTTGCTTCATCCAATGCTCTTCCAAAGGCTTTAAATAAAGCTTCAATCATATGGTGGTTATTGGTTCCGGATAAAATTTTCATATGAAGATTCATTCCTGTACTGTAAGAAATGGCATAAAAAAATTCCCGTACCATTTCGGTATCCATATATCCAACACGCTCTGCTGTAAATTCCCCTTCAAAAGAAAAGTAAGGTCTTCCGCTTAAGTCAATGGCACATAATACCAGAGTCTCATCCATTGGAAGGATACAGCTTCCATAACGTTTAATTCCTCTTTTATCCCCAAGAGATTTTCGGATGGCTGTTCCAAGCACAATTCCGGTATCTTCTATGGTATGGTGGGTATCTACTGTTAAATCTCCAGTCACCTGAACCTTCAAATCAAAAAAACCATGACGCGCAAATCCATCCAGCATATGATCCAAAAATCCAATTCCGGTATCTAACTCAGTTTCTCCCTTTCCATCTATATTTAGCCGAAGGGATATATCTGTTTCTTTTGTTTTTCGCTTTTGCTGTGCATTTCTCTGAAATGACATATCAGGCACCTCTTCCTTCATTATTCTTCAAATCTTACTTTAATAGAATTTGCATGAGCCGTCAACTGTTCCGATGTGGCAAATTGCATAATATCTTTGTAAATTGGCTCTAAGGCCTCTCGTGTATAAGAAATAATACTGGATTTTTTAATAAAATCGTCGACTCCTAATGGTGAGAAGAATTTTGCTGTTCCGTTGGTGGGAAGAACATGGTTAGGTCCTGCAAAATAATCTCCCAGAGGTTCACTGGAATATTCTCCTATAAAGATAGCACCGGCATTCTTTATTTTCATCATTACTTCAAAAGGATTTGCGGTCAATATTTCAAGATGCTCAGATGCAATTTCATTTGCAGTATCAATGGCATCTTCCAGAGAATCCGCAATCAGAATATATCCATAATTCTCCAAAGACTTCTCAATAATATCTTTTCTGGAAAGTTCTGCTGTAAATTTTTCGATTTCTTTCGATACTTTTTCAGCAAGGGATTCACTGGTTGTAATTAAAATTGCACTTGCAAGCTCATCGTGTTCTGCCTGTGATAATAAATCGGCAGCTACATAACGTGGATTGGCTGTTTCATCTGCCAAAACAAGAATTTCACTTGGACCGGCAATGGAATCGATACTTACATGACCAAATACTGCTTTTTTTGCAAGAGCTACATAAATATTTCCAGGTCCTACAATCTTATCTACCTTGGGGATGCTCTCCGTTCCGAAAGCAAGGGCGGCAATAGCCTGTGCGCCTCCCACTTTATATATTTCAGTAACCCCGGCTTCTTTTGCAGCAACAAGAGTGGCAGGATTGACTTTTCCTTCCTTGTTACAGGGGGTTGTCATTACAATTTTTTCTACTCCCGCAACCTTTGCAGGAATTACATTCATTAATACAGAAGATGGATATGCAGCCTTTCCACCAGGTACATAGACGCCTGCACTTGCAAGGGCGGTAACCTTCTGTCCCAGCATTACACCGTCAGGGCGGCTGTCAAACCAGCTGTATTGTTTTTGTTTTTCGTGATAGACTCTGATATTTTCCAGAGATTTCTGCATAATCCCAACTAACTTATCATCTACCAGCTTATAAGCTTCTGCAATTTCTTCTTCTGTTACTTTGATATTGGAAGCATTGGTTTCAGCACAGTCAAATTGTTTGGTATAAGAAAATACAGCCGCATCTCTTTCGGTACGTACTTTTTCTATAATGGTATTTACATTATCTTCATATTGTTTATAGCTGTTAGGGCTTCTTTTTAATAAATCTTCCATGAGATTTTTTGTAGTATCTGGTGTTAATTTTAATGTTCTCATTTGACATCCTCCTTTGCCAGTACTTCTTTTAAATCACGAAGTAAAGTGGTAATACGTTCGTTTTCCATCTTCATGCTGACTTGATTTACCACCATTCTTGCAGAAAGTGGACAAACTTCTTCCAATACACTCAATCCGTTTTCACGTAAGGTAGAACCAGTCTCTACAATATCTACAATTACTTCCGAAAGCCCTACAATGGGGGCAAGTTCAATCGAACCATTTAACTTAATGATTTCTACGGTCTGATGTTTTTTATTGTAAAAATAGTCTTTGGCAATTTTAGGATATTTGGTTGCCACACGAATTAATTCATGATGTTTTAATAATTCT
This sequence comes from uncultured Eubacterium sp., assembly GCA_964620885.1. Taxonomy (GTDB): domain Bacteria; phylum Bacillota; class Clostridia; order Lachnospirales; family Lachnospiraceae; genus Petralouisia. The sequence continues at coordinate 25,845 of CAZUKR010000011.1, read as the reverse complement.
TCCGCTTTTTGAGGACCGCAGACACACATACGGCATTTGCCGAAGCCAAGATCCAGTACCTCGTATATGTTACGGCCTTCTTCTAAAATAGTATCTTTTCCAACAACACCAATATCAGCAGCTCCGTATTCTACATAAGTTGGAACGTCTGGCGCTTTTGCAAGAAAAAACTTTAATTTTAGTTCTTCATTTACAAATATCAGCTTTCTGGTATCTTTATCTTTCATTTCCTGACAGGTAATTCCAATTTTTTCAAAGGTTTCTAACGTCTGCTTTGCCAGTCGTCCTTTTCCTAGTGCAAATGTTAAATATCTCATCCTGTTCCTCCTGTGCTATTCCATAAAGGTAATATCCTGCATGTGCATCCGTTTTGCGTACGCATGATAGTCATCTATTGTTTTATGGCTTTCCCATTTTACAAGAGAAACGCCCGTTCCTTGTTCTCTCAGTTGTAATGCTTTTTTTATGGCATCCTGATGACTGGATTCCTTATAAACAAGTAATAATTGATTTTCCTGTATGGGTATTTCGATGTCCTGTCTGGATAAAGCAGCCATTAACTGATCAATCACTACTGCAAATCCAATAGAAGGAGCATTCTTCCCAAAATACGGGAGCAGATTATCGTAGCGTCCTCCCTTTACAATGGGTTCTCCGCTGCCGAAGGTATATCCGGCAAAAATAATTCCAGTATAGTAATGGTAGGAGCTTAACATACCAGGTTCCAGTGAAACATATTTCTCAACACCGTAGCATGGAAGCACCTGAAGAAGCATTTCTAAGCGTTCTAAAGCTTCCATAATAAGGGGATAGGATGCAGAAAGCTCCTTTGCCCGTGTTAACATATCTTCCGTCATACATAAACTGCCCAGCATGGAAAATAATTCTTTTAAATCCTCTGAAAGGTGGAGGGAATCAATAAGTTCTTCTACTCCGAAAAAGTTCTTATTCGAAAGCAGTTCTATCAGCTCATTTTCCGTATCTTCCTGTAATTGTGCTGCCTGAACCAATCCATTAAAAAATCCCACATGTCCTACACCAATCTGAAACTCCTGCAATCCTGCTGTTTTTAACGCATTTACCACCAGCGCAATAATTTCAGCATCAGCGTCTACGGAATTATCTCCAATCATCTCTGCACCAAGCTGGGTACTTTCCTTCAGACGTCCCTGATAGCTTGTATTATTAATAAAGGTATTGCCCATATAGCATAAACGCACCGGCAAATCTTCTTCGCCATAATATTTGGCAACGCATCTTGCTACGGATGGTGTAATATCTGGGCGTAATACTAGTGTCTTTCCCTCACGGTCAAAAAATTTGTACAAGTCTTTTGAGGGGGTTGTTCCAATTTCCTTTCCGAAAATGTCGAAAAATTCAAAAGTTGGTGTCTCAATTGCATGATATCCATACATCCTTAGCAGATTATGCAAGTTTTCCTGCAAAATAAGCTTTTTGACACACTCGGAATTGTAAATGTCCCGGACTCCTTCCGGTGTATGTAATAAACGTTGTTCCATAGTTTCCTCCATAGTAAATTTTTTTTCAAAAACACTTTAGCGTGCTACCATGCTACTAAATTAAATTATGCATATTATATCGAAGAAAAGAGGGAATGTCAACCTCGCATTTCCAGATCTTTCTGCATCATTTCCAGGTACGGAACCAGAATTCCGCCTTTGGAATGAAAGAAGAATTCCGGTTCTAGTTCTTCATAACGGAAGCTTTTTCTGCCGCCTTCCTGAGCGCGGTTCCAGAACTTCATTAATGTTTGATAAGTCAGATAATAAAATTCGTTTCGATGGGAATAAAAAATCAAAAGAAAAGAGATACCATCCTGCTGTTCAAACTGTTCCATAAAAGAAATCTGGTGGGAATGAATATTCTGCAGGGGGAACGTATTTGTGTTACATTCCTTTGCATCAAAGCATACCGGTATTCCCTGGACAGCACCAATATAGTCCACCGTACTCTTCTGTTCAAAATATGCCAGAGTAATATGGCGGTTGTCCTTATCAATCTTTAATGGCGTAATAGGAGTCGGAACTTTTTGAATCAATGCAAGTCCCTGCCCGGAATACTTTTCGTTGGTCAGATTAATGAATTCCTCCAGGGTGGAGCCTCTTAATCCTCTGGAATTCCATGTAGCCATAATTTCCTCCGTTCTTATTGTTTTTCTATAAATGAAATTGCTTCCTGAAATTCACGGCTAAGGGGAGCAGTGAATTCTCTGCCATCCGAAAATTTCATACGACAGGCATGCAAAAGCTGGGAATGCAATTTTACACTTTTCGCAAAAAGAATATTTATCTTTTTATTTCCATACTTACTATCTCCTACAATAGGGTGTCCCATAGAGGACAGATGGGCGCGTATCTGATGAGAACGTCCCGTAATAAGATGTACTTCCAAAAGAGTGAAATTTTCAAAAACGGTTAAGGGAACATATCCCGTTTTAATATATTTACTATCTGCCTGCTGCTCTTTGTATATCTTTACTTTATTCTGCTGCTCGTCTTTCCAAAGCCATCCTTCTATCAGCTGAGGTGTTTCAATTCTTCCCTTCACCAGACAAAGGTAATACTTTTCCATGGAACGGTCTTTTAACTGCTCTGACATCTGTTGGAGCCCTTTGAGACTTTTACCTGCAATCAGAAGGCCGGATGTGTTTCGGTCCAGACGGTTGCATATGGATGGCCGGAATGTAGTTAAATCCTCCTGTGTGATGGAGCCGTTTTTTAGCAGATGTCCAATGATATATTCATTGGCTGAAATATCTTCCATGGCAGCTTTTTGGGAAAGCATACCTACGGGCTTATTAATAATAAGAATATCATCATCTTCGTAAATAATATCCAGTTTTAAATAAGGATAGGTTATTGTTTCTGTTACGGAAAATTTCTCAAAGGTTTCATCGGAGATAAACAATTTCACCTCATCTCCGTTATTAAGTTTTTCAGAGCCATCGGCCTTTTTTCCATTTAATGTAATGTTTTTCTTTCTCAGCATTTTATAAATAAAACTGCCTGGTGCCTGGGAAAGCAGTTTTTTTAAATATTTATCAAAACGCTGTCCTGCCTCATTATCATTTATCTGAAAATTCTTCATTATCTCTTCTTCTCTTTTCTCTTTGGAGAATTACGTTTGTTTCCCTGTCTGTTTTTTGGATTTGTTTTAGGTTTTAATTTCCGTGGTGGAATCAGACAATTCTTTTCAAACCCAATTAAATCCGCACGTCCTGTTTTTATAAGAGCTTCTTTTACCAGGTCGTAATTTTTCGGATCACGATATTGAATCAATGCCCTCTGCATGGCTTTTTCATGTGGATTATGTGCTACATACACAGGGTTCATGGTACGGGGATCCAGTCCGGTATAATACATACAGGTAGATATGGTGGAGGGAGTTGGATAAAAATCCTGTACCTGCTCCGGCATATAACCAAGGTCTCTCAGAAATTCAGCCAGTTCTACTGCCTCCTGAAGTGTGGAACCGGGATGGGAAGACATGAGATAAGGAACCAGATATTGTTTCTTTTCAAGTTTCTCATTCATTTGGGTATACTCTTTTACAAAACGATTATATACAGAGACTTCCGGTTTTCCCATTTTTTGAAGTACTTTATCAGAAATATGCTCCGGAGCAACTTTTAACTGTCCACTGACATGATGCTCACACAGTTCTTTTAAAAAGGTTCGATCCGAATCCGCCAATAGATAATCAAATCGTATTCCAGAACGGATAAATACCTTTTTAACCTTTGGAATATTACGGAGCTTGCGCAGCAGACTTAAGTAGTCTTTATGATCTGTCCGAAGGTTTTTGCAGGGTGCCGGAAACAGGCATTGTTTGTTGGTGCATGCTCCCTTGGTCAATTGCTTCTCACATGCAGGGGCACGGAAGTTTGCAGTAGGCCCTCCCACATCATGGATATATCCCTTAAATGATTTGTCATCTGTCAGCTTTTTCGCTTCTTCTAGAATAGACTCGTGACTGCGTGTCTGGATAATACGTCCCTGATGGAACGTAAGAGCACAGAAACTACATCCACCAAAACATCCACGGTTACTGGTAAGGCTGAACTTTATTTCTGAAATGGCCGGTACACCGCCGGCTGCTTCATAGGAAGGATGATAGGTACGCATATAAGGCATGGCATATACATCATCCATTTCTGTTTGAGTCAGTGGTGCTGCTGCCGGATTTTGTACCACAAAGATACCATTTGGGTATTCTTCTGCCAGTCGTTTTCCACTGACTGGATCGGTATTGCAGTATTGCAGATAGAAGCTTCTGGCATAGGAAGTCTTGTCTTCTTTCACTTGTTCAAACTCCGGCAGGAAAATAGCATCATAAATATCTTCTTTCTTGCGGGTCTTATATACAGTTCCGTTTACAAAGGTGATATCTGCCACATCAAGGCCGCTGTCTAATGCATCCGCCAGCTCTATTATGCTATGCTCTCCCATTCCATACATTAAGATGTCGGCTCCGGAATCCAGAAGTAGAGAGCGTTTTACTTTATTGCCCCAGTAATCATAATGGGCAAGTCTTCGCAGGCTTGCTTCAATCCCTCCGATGAGAATCGGTGTCTTCTTATAAGTCTGCCGTATCAGATTGCAGTATACTACAGCCGCATAATCCGGACGTTTTCCCATTATCCCGCCTGGAGTAAAGGAATCCTTCTCTCTGCGGCGTTTCGAAACACTGTAATGATTTACCATAGAATCCATATTTCCACTACTCACCAGAAATCCAAGCCGAGGCTCCCCATATATAGAAATACTTTCTTTTTGTTTCCAGTCCGGCTGGGAAATGATTCCCACAGAATAGCCATGTGCTTCCAGCAGACGGCTGATAATAGCATGTCCAAAAGAGGGATGATCCACATAGGCATCCCCGATAATATAGACAAAATCAAATTGTGCAATATTTTGTTCTTCCATATCAGCCCTGGAAAGGGGCAAGAAACCATTATTCATTAGCTAAATCCTCATACGTATTTTGCAAAACGTCTTCATAGGAAGAAATATAATAATTTGCAAGTCTGCGTTTTTCTATTTTCTGTTCCACGGAGAATTTATCTTCCACAGCGCAGACTCTCATGCCTGCATTTTTTCCTGCCATAATTCCCATAGGAACATCTTCAAATACCAGACAGTGTTGTGGGTTCACCTGAAGGCGTCTTGCCACCTCAAGATATACATCTGGCGCTGGCTTTCCTTTTGTTACTTCACAGGAGGTTAAAATCACCTGCATATACTCCTTTAAATGGTGAACTTCCGCTACTGCCTCCACCAGTTCCCTGGAATTGCTGGTAGCAATTCCAAGTGCAATATTATGTTCCAGACAATAATGCAGAAATTGTTCTGCACCAGGTTTTAGAGGAACTTCTGTTGCGTATTTTTCTAATGCCATCTGATTCCATATTTGTTTCAATTCTTCAACGCTTTCTGTCAATTGAAACCGTTCTTTCGTATATGTTGCTGTTTCTGTAAAACTCATTCCCTCAATCTCTTTCTGGTAAGTTGGAGGAAGTATGAGATTTCGCTGTTCTAAAAATTCAATATCTATATCATGCCATATCCACATGGAGTCAACCAGTGTTCCATCCAGATCAAAAATGATTGCTTCTACATCTGTTAACATATAAAATGCCTGCTCTTTCTATTCAAATTCAAATCCAACCGTTGTTTCCAGCTGTTTTAATTCTTCTTGTTTCAGTGCCCGATACTGACCTGCTTCCAGCTGTTTATCCAGAACCAGCGGTCCCATGGAAATGCGCTTTAGATAAACGACCTTCTTTTCTACTGCTTCAAACATTCGTTTTACCTGATGATATTTGCCTTCTGTTATAGTAAGTTCTATTTCAGAAATATCACCGGAAGTTATAATTTGAAGCTTTGCAGGTCTGGTAAGTTCTTTTTCCCCGATATCTACTCCCTGCAAAAACAGTGCAGCATCCTTCTCAGTAACGATTCCGTCAATTCTGGCATAATAGGTCTTTGCCACATGCTTCCTGGGGGAAAGCAATTCGTGGGCCAGCTTTCCATCGTTTGTAATCAAAAGCAGCCCCTCAGTATCAATATCAAGACGTCCTACCGGAAATAAATCTTTCCGCAAATGATCCTGTATGTAATCCAGTACTGTTTTGTGTTTTGCATCTGTTGTGGCACTGACACATCCTTTGGGTTTATTCAACATGAAATATTCTTTTGCTGTATAGCCGATTAGCTTTCCCTGAAAGGTAATACAGTCCTTATCTGGGTCCACTTTCTGTTCCGGTCCTATTGGTGTAGAACCATTTATTGTTACTTGTTTTTTTCGTATATATTGTTTTACCTGACTGCGGGAACCAATGCCCATATCAGCAAGATATTTATCAATTCTTAACTGCATAAGACTCCTTTTTATTCATACTGGCTCACAAGACGTTTTCCTTCCAGATATTTCAGTATCCAGTATGAGTTCACGCTGAACTCCTTTCCCATTTCATTGTCCAGATAGATTCCAAAATGAAGATGTACATCGAACTTTCCAACCGTTCCTTCCTCACCGTAACCACTGTCACCCATAAATCCCAGCAATTCTCCTGATTTCACACTGCTTCCTTCTCCGATGCCATCGGCGTAATCGTACAGATGTGCATAGTAGAAATAAGCCCCGTGAGGAGAACGGATTCCAATGCGGTAGCCTCCCTGGGGAAGCCAGCCTATCTTTTCAACGGTTCCATCTGAGACACTGATGACCGGATAGTGACCTCTTTCATTTAGAGAGGCCATAATATCAGTTCCTTCGTGCCTCCTCTTTCCGCCGAAGCTTCGTTCTGACATCCAGGAGTTTTCAAATGAAACAGTCAGCTCTTCATCTATAATAGAGGAGGGAACTGGAAAATATTTAAGGTCGGCCCAGATGGCTTTTTCATAGTCCACCCTCTGGGAAAAAGACTTCTTTTCATAGCGGGTTACTAACTCCAGATAATTTTCCAGGGGCTTCTGACGCTTCTCTCCGCTTAAAAGAAATCCGCACAAATATTCATATCTGGAATAATCCCCATCCTTTTCATATTTACAGAAATCCTTATATAAATCAGATGATATTTCCTGTCTGCGCAGATTTTCGTTGGTATCTTCTGCATCCATTAGATGCGTAATTTCTGCAACGTTTTGAATTCGGGCAATGGCGCCTGTGTCAAATCCAATAATTGCGGTAAGAAGAATACATATAAGTCCTGCCTGCTTTTTCATCTTATCGTGAACGTTTTAAAAATTCCACAAGAAGTGTCCATACTTTTTCAGTAGAAGAAATACTCAAACGCTCTTTGGGTGTGTGAATGTCAAAATTGGCAGGTCCAAAGGAAATACAATCCAGTCCTTCTATTTTTCCAGAGAAGATACCGCATTCCAGTCCGGCATGTATTGCCTGAATCTGGGGTTTTTCCTGAAATAAATCACGATACGTCTGGGTCATACGTTCCCGCAAATCAGAGTCTGCCTTATATTCCCATGCGGGATAATCACCATTAATATTTACAGATCCCCCAAGAAATTCAGCCATAAAGGATAGACGGTCCGTCACCTCGTATTTACGGCTGGTAACACTGCTCCTTACGGAAAACGACAGTGAAAAAGCAGTTTCATTTAAGGTCATAATTCCAACATTTAAAGATGTCTCTACCAGTCCGGGAATATCCATGCTCATATGCTGAACTCCATTGGGGAGACTGCGCAGCAAAAACAATACTTTGACAAAGGATATTCTGTTTAGAGCAGATGCTGTTGTTATATTTTTTCTGGTACATATTACAGAAACATCCGGATCTGAAAAATGAAGTTCTTTCTTTAACTCTTTCTCATACCCTTGAATCTCTTCCAATAACTGTGCTTCCTGTAATTCATCCATAAGGATAGAGCATACTGCTTCTCGTGGAATAGCATTATCTTTTAAGCCGCCTTCCAGAGTTACCACAGAGAAATCTATGGTATCTGTCAGCGATTTTAACAATCTTCCCATAAGCTTAATGGCGTTTCCGTGTTCTTTATGAATTTCACTACCGGAGTGGCCGCCCTGAAGACCTGTAATCTTTAGTTCATATTCCATTCCGGCTGCACTTTCCCATGATACCGGAAGTTCGCATTCTGCTGTAAGACCGCCGGCACAACTGGTTAAAAATACGCCTTCTTCGTCAGAATCAATATTCAGCAGTTTCTTTCCTTTTAACATGGAAAGATCAATTCCTTCTGCCCCCAGCATACCAATTTCTTCGTCTACAGTAATCACAACTTCCAATGGGGGATGTGCCAATGCTGCATCATCCAAAATAGCAAATGCATATGCCATGGCAATTCCATCGTCCCCTCCCAGAGTTGTTCCTTCTGCCTTGAGAAAATCACCATCTACAAACAGACGCAATCCTTCTGTTTCAAAATCAATCTCTACGTTATTTTCTTTTTCACAGACCATATCCATATGTCCCTGAATAATCAATGGCTCTGAATTTTCATATCCGGCAGTTCCTTCTTTGAAAATAATCACATTGTTCATGCTATCCTGTATCCATTTTAGATTGTGTTCCCTGGCAAAAGCAACACAATAATCGCTGATTGCTTTCGTATTCTTAGAACCATGGGGAATATTGCAGATATCTTCAAAATACTCAAACACTTTCTTTGGTTTTAAGTCTTTACAAACTTTCATAATGACCTCCTAGTTTACGCATATTTATTATTATGATTCATAGAATAAACTATGAAAAAAATCATGTACATTATTATTCTAACAGGTTTTTTATTTTACATTTTATGTTTTCCTGAAACTGCAGTAGCGGCAGCCTCACTTGGATTGAAGCTTTGGTATGAAAAAATGATGCCAACTCTTCTTCCGGTTACTATAATTTCCTACATATTAATTCATTCCGGTGTTCTGGATGAGTTTACACAGCGGCTTCATGGCTTAATCAAACATATATTTCCAGTCAGCAGCGCTGGAATTTATCCACTTGTAGCAGGCATGCTATTTGGCTTTCCTCTAGGCAGCAAAATAACAGCAGAACTGGTGGAGTCCGGAAAAATGTCATGGGATGAGGGAAAACGGCTTTTTTGTATCTGTAATAATATCAGCCCTGTGTTTGTCAGCGGTTTTATTATGACGGATTGTCTGAACCGTTCTGATTTAATCGTGCAAACTTATCTTATATTATATGCACCGCCGCTTATTTTATATAGCTTATCCAATCATAGCAGGAATTTTCCATCTTTCGCACAAAATTCTCAAAAAAAACCGACATCAATGAACTTTCAACTCATAGATGACGGCATTATGAACGGATTTGAAACACTTGCAAAACTGGGTGGATATATTATGCTGTTTGCAATACTTGCTCAGATCACCACCCTGCTTCCTGTTTCTGATATGCGGATACAGTGTATTCTTATTGGTTTTACTGAAATTACAAATGGTGTTTCCCATACTGCCAATGCAGGTATGACATTCCAAAATAGTTATCCTTTGATTATGGCATATACCGCCTTTGGCGGACTTTCTGGTCTCGCGCAGACAGCTTCCATGGTTAAAAACACCGGTTTTCCGCTGTTATCCTATGTACTCACAAAATTAGCAGCAACTGGAATTACTTTTTTGCTGGCACTTTTACTGATTCAGTAAATCCGTATTTACCTCCATCTGTGGAACCTCTTCTTCCTGTTCTGGTTCCTCAGGTGCAGGGGCTTCATCGGGTCTTAATTCATTCCGATTTGCATTTACCAAATCATAACAGCTCTGAAGGGATTTTATTAGATTTTCTGTTCTTGCCTGGGTAGTATCCATAGCATGACCAATCAGTTCTTCCAAATTTTTCAGAATATCATCAGTATATTGAAGTGCTCCCGTACGAATGCTATTTGCATCATTAGTAGCATTATCAAGAATTTCCTGTGCCTGGTTTGTTGCAATTAACACTACTTCATTTGCCTGAGCATATGCCTGCTGCATAATCTGATGTTCACTTACCAACTCTGAGGTATGTACCTGCGCCTGTGCAAGGATAGCATCTGCCTTTGTCTGAGCATCTGCTAAGATAGCCTCTTTGTTACTGATAATTTTCTGGTAACGTTTGATTTCATCAGGGGTCTTTCTTCTAAGCTCTGCAAGTAAATCTTCTATTTCATCTCTATTTACAATAATCTTTGTATTTGAAAGCGGCTGGGGTCTACAGTTTTCAATATAGTCTTCAATTTCGTCCATAATCTGTTCCATTCTGCTGCTCATAGTTAAATCTCCTTATTTATTATATTTTTCGTAAACTCTGCCCATAAGCTCCTTGGGTACAAAATGAGAAATATCTCCCCCATAAGAAGCAACTTCCCTCACAATAGTCGAACTTAAATAAGCATATTCCAGACTGGTAATCAGAAACATAGTATCTACCTGTGAATTGATAATTCGATTGCTCTGGGCAATCTGAAGTTCATAGTCAAAATCCGTTACGGCCCGAAGTCCGCGAATAATAACTGTAGCATCTACTTCACCTGCATAATCAATTAGCAAACCGTCAAAACAGGTAATTTGCACATTAGGAAGATGGCTCGTTATCTCTTCTAACATACTAACACGTTCTTTTACAGAAAACAACGGATTTTTTGCACTATTATTTAAAACCGCAACTAACAGCTCGTCTACTATTTCAGCAGAACGTTCAATGATATCAAGATGCCCAAATGTTACTGGGTCAAAGCTTCCGGGATAAATTGCTCTCGTCATATGTTCCCCCTGTTCTTACAAATCATGCTTCAGAAAAACATGCATATTTGTCTTATATCTTTTTTCTTTGGTCATCCGATACCCGATTGCTTCCAGATAGGGGAAAACAGTGTCTAATGATACTTCTACAATAATAATGGTATCTTCATTTATAATAGAAGATGCAGCAAGTGCCTTCAATACATCTTCTTCCATCTCCTTTTGGTAGGGAGGATCTAAAAACACAATATCAAATACATACTTTCCTTCCATACGACGTATGGCCGATATAGCGTCCATATTCATTAAGATGCTTTGTTCCTTAAACCGGGTGAAGGCTATATTTTCTTCAATACAGGCAACAGCTCTTCTGTTGTTCTCTACAAACACAGCTTTGTCTGCTCCCCGGCTTACTGCTTCCAATCCCATCTGCCCGCTTCCTGCAAACAAATCCAAAAAGGTACATTCTGAAATGGATGGGGTCAGCATATTAAAAAGAGTTTCCTTAATACGATCTGTGGTGGGCCTTGTATCCAGTCCCTCGATTGTCTTAAGTGGAAGACTCCTTGCACTTCCTGCTATAATTCTCATTTGTCCACCTCGCTTAAAATTGTCTGCAAAAGCAGTGTCAAGGCACTGGCTACGGCATATTCCCTAATTTTACTGCGTTGTCCAGTATAATAGTTTCTCTGTGTAAAAGGTTTTCCGTTGAAATAACAGCATATATATACAAGTCCTACCGGCTTTTCTTCCGTACCGCCATCTGGTCCTGCTATTCCTGAGATAGAAACACATATGTCTGCATCTGCTGCCTTTGCACCTCCAGCAGCCATTTCTACAACCGTTTCCGCACTTACTGCTCCAAACTGCTCTAATGTCTTATGAGAAACACCCAGCAGTTTTTCCTTTGCCTCGTTGGAGTAGGTAATGTATCCTTCCTTGAAGTTGCTGGAAATTCCCGGAACATTTATAAGTCTTCCAGCAAGAAGTCCTCCTGTACAGGATTCTGCAGTTGTTATGGTCAGATTGTGTTTCGTCAGCAGTTCAGCTACTGCCATTTCCAGTGTCACATCTTCACGATTTGTATAGATCTGTTTTTTAAACCTATTTTTTAATTCATTCTCCAAAGGTTCTATCATAGCAAATGCTTCCTGGGTGGTTCTGGCACTGGCTGTAAGACGAAGGTGCACCTCTCCGGTCTTGGCATAAGGAGCTATTGTCGGATTTTTCTGCTGTTCAATCAAATCCAAAATCTCCGTTTCAGCCGCACTTTCACCAATACCACAAAGCTTTATCATCTTTGAACAAATAATCTCCGGCTGCAGATTGTGAAGATAGGGATATACCTGTTCTTCAAACATTGGTATCAGTTCATTGGGCGGTCCGGGAAGCAGAACCACCTTGGTGTGCTCATCTTCTATAATCATACCGGGGGCTGTTCCGTTAGGGTTATACAGTACCTTGCTTCCTTCTGGTATCAATGCCTGTTTCCAATTGTTTTCTGTAATCACTCTGCCGCGTTTAGTAAGAAAACATTCAATTTCCTGTCTGGCACGCTCATCCTCTATCAGCTCTCTTTTCATAGCCTTTGCAGCTGTTTCTTTCGTCAAATCATCCTGAGTTGGTCCAAGACCTCCGCATAGGATAATAATATCGGAACGTTTTTTGGCTGTTTCCAACAGTTCCATCAGTCGTTGAGGGTTATCTCCTACCACACTCTGATAATACATGGAAAGCCCAAGCATAGCACATTTTTCTGATATATATGCTGCATTGGTGTTTACAATATTTCCAAGTAGGAGTTCTGTTCCTACACATACTAATTCTACTGTCATACTTCTACCATCCTTTATTCTAATTCAAGATTCTCCTGCACTTCTGCAAAAAGCTGTATAGAATTATTTTTGCTCCTTCAGTATGGCTTTATTCTTTACCATATAATCAATCAATGAAACAACAGTTAAAATCAACGCCACATAGGTAATGATAACAGAACAAATATGGAATATTTCATTATTGAAATCAAGGATCAGCATAACAATCATAATCATCTGGAATGTAGTTTTGAATTTTCCCCAGTTGCTGGCTGCAATGACTACCCCGTTATCAGATGCTACCAGACGAATTCCGCTGATAATAAATTCACGGCTGATAATTACAATTACAATCCATGCAGCAAGTGTATCATTTGCCGTGAGACAAATAATAGCAGAGGATACCAGCAATTTATCTGCTAAGGGATCCATAAATTTTCCGAAATTGGTTACAAGATTATGCTTTCTTGCAATTTTCCCATCCAGAAGATCGGTAAGACTTGCAATAATAAAGATCACTACGGCTGCATACTTTCCTACTATCCCAACTCCCGGAAGCACCATGCATAATACAAATGGTATAATTAATAAAACACGTAAAATAGTTAATTTGTTTGGTAAATTCATACTATCACCTCTCCTATCAAATCATATTCATATGCTCCAACTATGTTCACTTTTATGAAATCGCCTGTCATAAGGGATTCGTCCGTATTTACAAATACATACCCGTCAATCTCCGGGGCATCCCGATAAGTTCTTCCGACATAAGCGTTTTCCCCATCTACTTTTCCCTCTATCATCACCCAGAGCTCACGGCCTTTCATTTCTTCGTTCTTATCAAAAATAATTTCTTCCTGCAGCTCCATAATTTCATCCCGCCACTCTGATTTTTGTTCTTCCTCAATCTGATTTGGGAATTCTGCTGCAGGTGTTCCCTCTTCTGGGGAGTAAGTAAAGGCGCCAAGACGGTCAAATTCCATTTCATTCAGAAAATACATCAGCTCTTCATGCATCTCCTGTGTTTCTCCCGGAAATCCGCTGATTAATGTAGTACGTAATGTGATATCCGGAATCTCTTGTTTTAGATAGGAAAGTTTTTCTGTCAACTCTTCCTTTGTTGTTCTTCTGCCCATACGCTTTAATATTTCATTATTAATATGCTGTATTGGCATATCCAGATAATGGCATACTTTGCTGTTGCATTTTATAGCTTGAATTAATTCGCCATAGATTTCTTCCGGATAACAGTACATAATTCTAATCCATTGAATTCCGGGAATTTCATTCAGAGCGTACAGTAGTTTATGAAGGGACTTTTCCCCATATAAATCAATTCCATATAATGTAGTTTCCTGTGCTACCAGAATCAATTCTTTTACACCCTGATCTGCAAGTTCTTTTGCCTGGCGAATCAATTCTTCCATAGGAACACTGCGGTATCGGCCTCTTATATGAGGGATAATACAATACGTACAGTTTTTATTGCAGCCTTCTGCAATTTTCAGGTGCGCATAATGCCCGCCAGTAGTCAACGTACGGGAGGCTTTCACATTGGGAAGTCCTTCCAGAGATTTATACATCTCATAAGGTTGTCCTTTCTGTGCCTCTTCCAGCGCTTTTGCAATTTCTTCATAGGAATTCGTACCAAGAATTGCATCTACCTGGGGAATTTCCTTTATAATTTCATCTTTATATCTCTGTGCCAGACATCCGGTAACAATAAGCACCTTACAGATTCCGGTGTTTTTATACTCTGCCATTTCCAGAATGGTTTGAATACTTTCTTCTTTTGCATCATTGATAAAACAACAACTATTGATTATAATAACCTCTGCTTCTGTTTCATCATTGGTGAATGTATGCCCAGCCTCCCGCAGGGTCCCAAGCATAAATTCCGTGTCCACAAGGTTCTTATCACATCCAAGGGAAACAAATAAAATTCTCATAAATCCTCCATTATTGAACCAAAAGAAAGATTACCACATTGCTTCGCATTGAAAACAATGTGGTAAAGGCCTTTGGTGTATAGTATTCTTATTCTTCAGAATTATCTTCTTCATCACCGACAATACGTACCTGACCGTTGTACAGTTCTTCTACTGCTATAGAAAATGGTTTTTTTCCTGCAGCGTCTTCAACCAATGGTTCTTCTCCTGCAATAATCTGTCTTGCACGTTTTGCAGTTGCCAGTACGATAGAATAGCGGCTGTTTACTACTGGTTCCTCTCCAATTTCAACTCCGCTGTTTACTACTTTCATTAAATCTGTGTAAGATGGATGTAACATCATAATAATTATTCTCCTTTCAAAAAGCATTTAAGCTCTGTTCTTATAGTTTCAATCAATTCCTGATTTCGGAATACTCTTGCATGCTCATTTTGGATAATCGAATGAACTTCTTTTACACATTCCTCTAAAACATCATTTACTACAAAATAATCATAATGTTCTACACCCTGAGCCTCCTGACAAGCACGGCTTAACCTTAATTCTATAGCAGCTGTATCTTCTGTTCCTCTGCCAATCAACCGTTCTTTTAATTCATTTGCGTTAGGCGGTGTTACAAAAAGCAATAAGGTATCCGGATATTTTTCCTTCACCTTCAAAGCTCCCTGAATCTCAATTTCCAGTATTACATCTTTTCCGCTTTCCAGCTGTTTAAAAACATAATCTCTTGGGGTTCCATAATAATTATTGACATATTGCGCATGTTCAATCAATTCTTCTTTTTCAATCATAGATTCGAACTCTTCTTTCGACACAAAGAAGTATTCTTTTCCATGGGTTTCGCCGGATCTTGGTTTCCTGGTGGTTGCTGAAATGCTCAAGGCATAGGTATCGCTGTACTGTTCCATCAACGCCCTCATAATCGTTCCTTTTCCAGCCCCTGAAAAACCGGAAACTATAATCAGTATTCCTCTTTTATTCATCATTACGAACCTCTTTTATTCAATATTCTGAATTTGTTCTCTTACTTTTTCAATATCTGTTTTTAAGTTGATAGCAATATCTGAAACCGTCAAATCATTTGCTTTTGAAAGAATCGTATTTGCTTCCCGGTTCATTTCCTGTGCAATAAAGTCCAGCTTACGCCCCACACTTCCACCCTGTGAAAGTGTTTCTTTTGTTGCAGAAATATGGCTTTTCAAACGGACTGTTTCTTCGTCAGTACAAATCTTATCAGCAAAAATCGTAACCTCTGTGGCCAGACGATTTTCTTCTATTTTAGTATCTGCAAGAAGTTCATTGACCTTATCTTGTAATTTCTGTCGATATTCTGCAATGATTTCCGGAGAACGCTTTTCAATCTCCGCTACATAGCCAAGCATTCCATCCAGCTTTTGAAATAAATCCTCCTGCAGATGAAGGCCTTCTTTTACTCTTGCATCCACAAGCTGTGCCGCAGCACCACGAATTGCCTTTTCCAGTAGTATTCCCAGAGCCTCTTCGTCCACGGTCTGCTCTTCCATCGTGAGTACTTCCGGATATCTGGAAAGAGCACCTGCGTGCAAATCATCATTTAATGAAAATTGTTCCGCCATCTGTGTTATGTATTTTACATACTCTGCGGCTAAATCTTGATTATATTTCAAGATTACCTTCTTTTCAGTGTAATCCTCATAAGTAATAAAAATATCCACTTTTCCACGCTGAATATATTCTTTTAAGAGAGTACGGATAGTACCTTCAAAAAAATTCAGTTTCTTAGGCATTTTGATATTCATATCCAGATATCTGTGATTTACAGCCTTCATCTCTACGGTAATTTTCCGTGTTTCATCTGTGACCTCACAGCGTCCAAATCCGGTCATGCTCTTAATCATACGAAACCTCCTGCCCTCTAAAAACAAGGTTTTTTTAACACCATGCACTACCCTATGCATAATTATTTTTATTATAAAACAATTTATATAAATAGTCAAATAGTTTCAATTTCACTTATTTTAGTATATAATACCTGTGTATCGTGTAGAGTAATCCAATCAGACAGGAGAAATAACAATGGCATTTGATGGAATTGTAATCGCAAATTTAGTAAAAGAATTAAATGAACATATATTAAATGGAAGAATCAGCAAAATTGCTCAGCCTGAAAATGATGAACTGCTGCTGACTTTAAAAGGAACAAAGGGACAAATTCGGCTGGTGCTGTCAGCCAGTGCTTCTCTTCCACTTATCTATCTTACCAAGGAAAATAAGCCAAGCCCTATGACAGCTCCAAATTTCTGCATGCTTCTGCGGAAACATATTGCAAATGGGCGAATTACCCGTATTTATCAGCCACATATGGAACGTATTATTAATTTTGAAATTGAACATTTAAATGAACTTGGAGATTTATGTCACAAAACACTGATTGTAGAAATTATGGGGAAACATAGCAATATTATTTTCTGTAATGAGGAAGGCATGATTATTGACAGTATCAAACATATTTCAGCTCAGGTCAGTTCGGTTCGGGAAGTACTTCCGGGAAGAAGCTATTTTATTCCGGAAACTCAGAATAAATACAATCCTCTGACAGTAGAGCAGAATAGTTTTTTTGAAAAAGTATATGAAAAACCCCTTCCGGTGATAAAAGCAATTTACACAACCTATAACGGCATCAGTCCGGTAATTGCGTCGGAACTTTGTTTCCGGGCGGGAATTGATGGCGATCGTCCCACAGATGCTCTTATAGAGGAAGAAAAACTTCATTTATATCATCATTTCCAATGGCTTATGGATGATATAAATGAAGGCAACTTTCTTCCCAACATCGTTAAAAAAGACAAGGAGCCTGTGGATTTTGCTGCCGTTGCTTTGAAGCAATATGCGGATTTGAATACCACCTCATATGATAGCATTTCTGAAGTTTTGGAGCATTATTATGCCGCAAGGAATATTTATACCAGAATACGGCAAAAATCTGTGGATTTGAGAAAGATTGTTACCACTGCTTTGGAACGTAATCGAAAAAAATATGATTTACAGATAAAACAGATGAAAGATACTGAAAAAAGGGAAAAATATAAGGTATACGGGGAATTACTTAATACTTACGGATATGAACTGGAAGAAGGTGCCAAACAATTAGAAGCACTGAATTATTATAATAATGAAATGACAACCATTCCTTTAGATCCTCAGTTATCTGCAAAGGAAAATGCACAAAAATATTTTGATAAGTACAACAAGCTGAAACGTACCAGTGGGGCATTGGAGAATTTAATTCAGGAAACCCATGCAGAGGTTGAACATCTGGAATCAGTATCCACTTCTATAGATATTGCAGTATCAGAAGAAGATTTAACTCAGATTAAGGAAGAACTGGTGCAGGCCGGTTATATTAAAAAGAAAAATACCGTTAAAAAAGAGCGGATAAAGAGCAAACCCTTCCACTACATTTCTTCTGATGGTTACCATATCTATGTAGGAAAGAATAATCTGCAGAATGAAGAACTTACCTTTAAGGTAGCTGTTGGAAATGACTGGTGGTTTCATGCGAAGGGAATACCTGGTTCTCACGTAATTGTAAAGACCAACGGAGATGAACTGCCTGACCGAACCTTTGAAGAAGCGGGACGCCTTGCGGCGCATTACTCTAAAGGACGTGGAAATGATAAGGTGGAGATTGATTATCTGGAAAAGAAAAATGTAAAAAAACCAAATGGCAGCAAGCCGGGATTTGTAGTTTACTATACCAACTACTCTCTTACCACCAGCTCGGATATTTCAGGAATTTCAGAAATTGAATAAACAGAAAAAAATGTAAAATACGGAAAGAATTGCATGTCTATTAAAAAGCTTCCTGCATATACTAGCATTGTAACAAACAGTGTTACACAAAACATTTCGACAAAAAGGAACAAAAGAGAACAGGAGGTAATGATATGTCTAATTCTTCTAACAAGGCTGTAGTGCCTGAAGCGAAAAGTGCGTTAAACAAGTTCAAATTTGAGGTAGCAAACGAAATTGGTGTTCCCTTAACGGACGGTTATAACGGAGATTTAACCTCTAAACAAAACGGTTCTGTTGGTGGGTATATGGTAAAGAAAATGATCGAAGCCCAGGAAAGACAGATGGCCGGTAAATAACACGGAAAAAGCCGCATAAGCGACAGCGCAAAGCGCCTTCCCCCTCAATTCTGAGGGAGAAGGCGTTTTGTAATTTATAAATTGGCTATATCTGCCTGTTCTTTTAAATAACGCTGAATCTGCTGACGGATAGAACCATATTTTTCTGTTTCCAGACCACGGTCCTCTTCTAATATCAAATTTGCTTCCTCCGAAGCCTGTTTTAGTAAATCTGCGTTCTGATAAATATCTCCCAATCGAAATTCCAGCAGACCACTTTGACGTATACCAAAAAAATCTCCTGGTCCCCGAAGTTTTAAATCCTCGCTGGCAATAAAAAATCCATCATTGGACTTATTTAGTATTTCCAGACGTTCTTTGGCTTTTTCAGAACCTGTAGTATTAATCATAATACAGTAAGATTGAGCTTCACCACGTCCTACACGACCACGAAGCTGATGAAGCTGGGCAAGTCCAAAGCGCTGGGCATCTTCAATTAACATAACCGTGGCATTAGGTACATTTACCCCAACTTCTATTACTGTAGTAGATACAAGTACCTGAATTTCATTTCGTGCAAACTGTTCCATAATGAGATTCTTCCGTCCGGATTTCATTTTTCCATGAAGACATTCCACTACAATATTTTTAGGAAGCTCTTTTTTTAATGTTTCTGCATAGTCTGTAACATTTTCAGCTTCCAGCCCTTCACTCTCTTCTACCAGAGGACAAATAACATATATCTGATGTCCTTCTTGAATTTGCTTTTCCATAAAATCATAGGAGGTGTTTCTGGCTTGTTTCCCAACTACGCAGCTTTTTATGGGAAGACGTCTGGCCGGAACCTCATCAATTACAGAAATATCCAAATCACCGTACAAAATAATACCCAGTGTTCTTGGTATTGGTGTTGCACTCATCACAAGTGTATGGGGCTGGGCACCTTTTAAAAATAATGTTTCCCGCTGTTTTACACCAAATCGATGCTGTTCATCTGTAATTACAAGTGCCAGATTATCAAATACAGCTCTTTCCTGTATCAATGCATGGGTTCCGATTACCATGGCATTGGGATATATTTCCATTCGTTCATAAGCTCTCCTCTTTTCTCTTTGGGTCAGAGAGCCTGTTAAAAGTACAATGGGTATCTTAAGCCCATAGGCCTCGCACATGGAGGTAAAGGTATGGTAATGCTGCTGTGCAAGGACTTCTGTTGGTGCCATTAGGGCTGACTGATAACCGGACTGAGCTGTATCCAACATGGCGAGAAATGCAATAATTGTTTTACCGGAACCAACGTCTCCCTGAACCAGACGCTGCATAACTTTTCTTCCACGTAAATCAATTCTGATTTCCTCAAGGGTTCTAAGCTGAGCCCCTGTCAGTTCGTAGGGAAGTTTTTCTCTTACCTCATCCGCCCATAGTTTTTCTTCCTGCAATGAGAGAAAGGAAAAATTATTCTGTATTTCTTCCATTTGCTCTTTCTGCATGCCGGCAGAAAGAATAAACTGAAAAAACTCATCAAAAATCAATCGTTTTCGCGCCTCTTCCATGGCCTTTTCATTTTCTGGAAAATGAATATTTTCAATAGCGAAATTATACTCTGCCAGCTGAAGAAGACTGCGGATTTCTTCCGGTAAATAATCTTTGGATAAGTCCAGTTCCTTTAATACCTGCTGTA
This sequence comes from uncultured Eubacterium sp., assembly GCA_964620885.1. Taxonomy (GTDB): domain Bacteria; phylum Bacillota; class Clostridia; order Lachnospirales; family Lachnospiraceae; genus Petralouisia. The sequence goes on along the minus strand of CAZUKR010000011.1, from coordinate 5,554 downwards.
TGGTCTGGGATAATTTGTTTTTACTTAATCCTTTTGTGAGAGCATAGCTGGGCCATAAGCTGTTCTGCATGTGTTCGTACTTTTCAGGTACAAATATTTGGGGCTGTTCCATGTGGTAACTGTTTCCTTTGAGACTTACCTTTCCCAGAAAAACAAACCAGTTTCCCACAACCAGAGTGTTTCTTAGATAGGGCATTCGAAACCATACGACATCCAGTCTGACTGAAGTTTCCTTTATCTGTAATGTGGTTATCTGCATAGACCGGGCACTTTTTACAAAGGGTACTTTCTGTATCTGTACTGCAACAGCTGCAATAATACTTTCAGTTTCTCCTTCCAACTTCTTGGGCAATTCTGCCACCGGGGTAATCGGCGGAAGCTTGTCATAATTTTGGGGATAATGAAGGAGTATATCACCCAGGGTGTATACTCCTATATTATGAAACAATTCTTCTGTTTTCGCGCCGATTCCCTTGATTGTTCCTATTCCAGAACTTATTTCCATGGGAATCCTCCTATCTTTCTACTCAACAGAAATTATATAATAATAAATTGGCTGTCCGCCGGAATGTACTTCTACTTCGCAATCCTGATACTGTTTCTCAAAATCACTTCCCAGTGCTTTAGCCACAGGTTCATCTATTTCTTCTCCGTAATATACACTAATAATAGAAGCATCTTCGTCTACCATCTGAGCAACCATATCTTTAATTACGGTATTCATATCCTGACCTACAGAAAGAATAGAACTGTCTCCAATTCCCATATAGTCTCCCTGTTTGATTTTTTTATCATCTATAATAGTATCTCGAACGGCATAGGTAACCTGACCGGTTTTTACATTTGCCAGTTCTTCATTCATCCGGGCAGCATTTTCTTCTGCTGTTCTGTCCGGCATAAAGTTAATCAATGCAGTAATTCCCTGAGGTACTGTCTTTGTAGGAATTACAAAGATATTCTTCTCTTCCAGTAGAGAAGCTGCCTGATTTGCTGCAAGAATAATATTCTTGTTATTCGGAAGAATAAAGATATTCTCGGCATTTATTTCTTCAATGGCATTCAGCATATCTTCTGTACTGGGGTTCATAGTCTGACCGCCGGCAATAATATAGTCTACACCAAGACCTTTGAAAATCTCGTTGATTCCTTCGCCGATAGATACAGATATAAAGCCCATATCCTTCTTTGGTTCATTCTTCTTTTCTGCTATTGCATCTCTTTCAGAACGCTTCCTATTGTCTTCTGCCTTTTGTGCCTCAGCTGCCTTTTGGGCATCCTTAATCAATCTTTCCTGATGTTCTTCACGCATATTATCAATTTTAATTTTACTTAAAGAACCATAGGTTAATGCTCTTTGAATCGCAAGTCCAGGATCATTGGTATGAACATGGACTTTGGTAATATCATCATCTGCAACAACCACAATGGAATCTCCGATAGATTCCAGAAATCCCTTAAAGTTAAGTTCTTCCTTCTCGCCGAATGGTTTGTTCAACACAATGATAAACTCTGTACAATACCCAAATTTAATATCTTGTTCTGTCTGTGCAGAAATCTTAACCACACTGGAACTGTTAGAAGCTCCTTCAATGGTATAATCAATTTCTTTTCCAAGAAGTACGTCGTATGCTCCCTTTAGAACAGTGACAAGCCCCTGTCCGCCGGAATCCACAACACCTGCCTGTTTCAATACCGGAAGCATCTCCGGTGTCTGGCTTAAAACATAGTCTGCATACTTAATGACTTCATCAATAAAATATACCAGGTCATCTGTTTCGCCAATTAATTCCAGTGCCTTATCAGCAGCACCCTTTGCAACCGTAAGAATGGTACCTTCTTTTGGTTTCATTACTGCCTTATATGCAGTTTCAACTGCTTTTTGAAGGGCGTCACATAATACGATAACGTCAACCACTTCATAGTTACTGATTCCTTTTGTAAATCCTCGGAATAACTGGGACAAAATAACGCCGGAATTTCCTCTTGCTCCACGCAGAGAGCCGGATGAAATTGCCTTTGCCAGAGATTTCATATCTGGGTTTTCTCCCAAATTGCTTACTTCTGCCGCCGCAGACATAATGGTCATAGTCATATTGGTTCCAGTATCACCGTCCGGTACTGGGAACACATTTAATTCATTGATCCATTCTTTTTTTGATTCCAGATTCTTCGCACCTGCTAAAAACATCTTGGCAAGCATAGAAGCATCTATTGTATTAATCTGCACTTATGTTTCCTCCTTAATCAATCACTCTCACACCTTCTACAAAGATGTTGATTTTTTCGATTTCCATACCGGTAAATTCTTCTACCTGATATTTTACCGTACTGATTAAGTTATCAGAAACAGTTGAAATACTAACACCATAAGAAACAATTACATGAAAATCCAATGTAATTTTATTGTCCGCAATGGTAACATTTATACCATGATTCAGATAATCTCTTTTCAAAAGCTTTACAAGACCATCTTTTACATTCACAGCAGCCATACCTACAATACCGAAACATTCCACAGCTACGGAACCGGCATAGGTTGCAATGACATCTGTATCAATTAACACTTTACCATAAGGCGTGTTGATTTGTCCTTTCATACCATAACCTCCATTTTATTTCACATATATTGTTATTATAACCGCTTTTCTGAAAAAATGAAACCTATATTTTTAGTTTTTTAGAAAAAACACAATTTTCACTTGCAATTACTCATTCTTTCTGATAAAATATCTTTGTTGTGAGCCTACAACAATATGTAGACTTAGTAAGTCGCAAGGAGGTGCAATTATGGCAAAATGTAGTATTTGTGAAAAAGGCGCACATTTCGGAAATAATGTCAGCCATTCCCATAGAAAGACCAACAGAGTATGGAAATCCAACGTTAAATCCGTAAAATGTAAAGTGAATGGAGCTGCTAAGAAGATGTATGTTTGTACTTCTTGTTTAAAAAGCGGTAAAATTGAAAGAGCTTAATGAGCAGAAAATGAAAGCAAACCTTTGAGATTCAGAGGTTTGCTCTTTTTTTAATTACAAAACATATTATATCCCAACAACAGAAAGAGGAATATGATTATCAGTCCCAGTAATTGACTGTGCAGAAACATCATAAGTGCCATCCCGATGGCTATCCAGAACAGAATAAATCCCATCAGCCGTTTCATCTTTTTCCTCCTGCCAATACTTTCTCCTATATACTATATGCAAAAAACGAAAATAAATGAAAAAACTGTGAATTCATGAAGCGGCCAGCAAAAGCTGACCGCTTTTTATCATCTTACTCTTCTGTTTCGGTTGGAACATTTAATTTTTCTGCCAAATCCTGGGCAGCTGCTTCCTTTGCATCTTTGTCTGTTGTACTTTGCTGTTTTACATTGTTCTTATTGGTAAACTTATTTACAAAATCCGGCACCATGTCAAGAATCTTGGTAATGCTGTCCTGGTTTTTAACATTTACAAGCTTTGTACAGCCATTCTGAATAACCAGTACTGCACTTGGGGTGATTTTTCCTCCCATACCTCCAGCTGCGTTATTTTTCTTCTCCTGACAGAATGCGCCTGCTGCCACACCAAAGGAAACTTCTATTAGGGGAAGAATAATGGTATCTCCAATGTATACGGCATCTCCTACTACTGTTTTTGTCGTAATAAAGCTATCCATTCCTTTAAATAAGGACTGTACGGTTGTGTTAAAATTATTATCCTGCATATAAAAACCTCCTGCTATTTTCTAATTTGATTAATAAGTTTACGCATGTCTTTGTTTTTTATAATTCGTATTAAAAATATCAACAGATGAAGACTGCGGATATGTCCCCGCATGGAACATTCTCCCTTTACATAAAAATACTCTGCTGAAAAATCCGGTGTAACGGATATTTTATATCGGTACCAGAAAGGGAATAAGCTGATGATACCAAGAACCTGTCCTGTATTGGCAGGATCCTCCATTCCATACTGAAGTGTACCAGATGCTTTCCTTGGTGTATAGAATTTTAATATATATTTTAGTTCCTTTAATAAAAATACAAGGCTATTTCTATTAGTTTCTTCTGAAATAATACTTTTTATGTTGGTAATCTGATTTTTTATGTTTTTAAGTTTATCTTTCAGGTTTTGAACAGCCTGCTTTATCTTATTCTTCTTCTTTTTTTTCTTATGTCGTTTTCTGTGCTGTTTTTTTTTATGAGATATTTCTGCTTCTTCCGTTATGTGGGTTTCTCCCGGTGATTCAGGTCCTTCTGGAAGTGTTGTCTCTTCTTGTGATACTGCGGTATCCGTTTCTTTCTCAGAAGCAGGTTCTTTTTTCTTTCTGACGGGAGTATTTTTTCTGCCCAATCTCAGCGGAATGCCAAATACTCTGATTTTTAAAAGCAGACCTTCACTGTCGTATTTTATCCTGCAATGAATCAAATGTAAAAACCAGCTAAAAACAGCATCTGCTTCTAGTTCATTCTTCTCTGGAAATTCTCCTTTCCCACTGATACGATACCGAACCGGAATAAATATAACGGAAAGTACCAGAAATAGAAGTATTCCAATTAGTACAAGGAGGCAGATACCTATTATTTTTAGAATCAAAAGCAGGATTTCCATATAGGCTCTTTTCTGAGATGTTCCCGTTGTTTTTCAAGAAAATACTCTTTTATTTTAAATGTTCCGGTCTCTTTGTATATATCCATTACAATTCTCCCTGCCAGTTCCAGAGCATTTTCATACCCCTTGTCAATCCCTACTACCAACATATCCATTTTAGGATAATGTTTCTGCATCAATTCCCAGGATGGAATAATATCAAGCAGATTTCCCTCTCCACTTCCCAGCGTAATCACGTAAATGTCCAACTGCCCCGCATTGTGGAGAATTTTCCATTTCACCTTTTCTTTTCTAGCCCCAATGGCTTCCCCTGCATAGAATTCTTTATACCAAATCATTAAAACCTCACAGTTCCTTCTATTAAGAGTAAGAAGGCGCCCGCCTTTCGTTGAGCACCTTCTTCCGTTCTGCCTAAACAGAAATCCTTAGAAATATTTCTTGTTGCCCCAAAGATTACTTTTTTTCAAATCCAGATATTCATGATATGCTTTTTCCAATATCTGCTTCTCATTTGCAAATTTTAATAAATGATATGCTTCATGAAATTTGTAGTATCCCGAATCAACAAAATATTCTTCCCGTTGTGGTTTGCTGTAATAACTGTCTGCCATCATAAGATACCAGTGAACGTCTTTTTCAACAGTATCTTCTGGAACATTAAAGCTATACTGGCTTTTTCCAATATATTTAATAATGGAGGCATTTACGCCTGTCTCTTCCAGTACTTCTCTTGCTGCCGTGTCTTTATACTCCTCGCCCGGTTCTACCGTTCCTTTTGGAAGAACCCAGCCTTCATACTTATTCCTGTAATTCTTATACAAAAGCAGTATCTTCCCGCGAAATATTACCACACCACCACAACTCGTTGCTTCAATCATTGCAATACCTCCTGATGTGGTTTTTGGAACTTTAAAATAGTATACTCCTTTTTAGAATATCTTGCAAGATTAGCAGAGATTAA